>DASXPS010000083.1 GCA_036493475.1 Sporichthyaceae bacterium
GCCACGGCGTCCCCCTCGCCGTCGGGCGCACCCGGCGCACCGTCACCCCGGGCCAGTGGTCGGCCCTGGTCATCCGCGACACCGGCTGCATCTTCCCCGGCTGCGACCGCCCCGCGGCCTGGTGCCAGGCGCACCACCTCATCCCATGGGAAGAGGGGGGTCCCACGGACCTGGACAACCTGGTATTGCTCTGCGACCACCACCACGACACGATCCACCACCACGACTGGGAAGCCGAACTCGGCGCAGACGGCCACCCCCAAGTGATCCCACCACCATGGATAGACCCGTCACGAACACCACGGCGCAACCAGCACTGGCGACCACCGCCCGTTGGCGTGTTCACCTGAGATGACCGGCGAGCCGACCGTTGTAGGTCTCCATCAGCGCCTCGGTGCGCACGGGCTTGCGGGTCTCACCCTCGCGGAACGCCCAGCCCTGGATGCGGCGATGCCCTTCGGGGAGATCGGCGCGGATCGGGTCGCGGTAGCCCGCGGGGTGGGCCTGCCAGATCCAGGTCTCGCCGCCGGGACCGGCGTAGCGGACCTCGACCGGGTAGTCGTCGGAGATCCGCGCGGAGACCTCGAAGTCGCGGAAGATGACCGGCGGGCCGTCGGTGCAATGGACGATGACGATGCAGAAGTTGTCCGTGCCCCACACGAGATGGCCCGCGTGGATGGTGCCGTCCTCGAACTCGGTGGCGAAGGCGACCCACGCGCCCTGCAGATCGGTGATGTAGGCGCTGCGGATGAAGTCGACGTCGGCCGGCATGTGCATCGAGTCGTGGAAGAACAGGCCGCTGACGTCCTGGCCCTTGATGGTGCCGCTGCCCTTGAACAGGCGCGAGGTGTAGAGGAGCGGCTCCTTCTCGTCCGGCATGAAGAACTGGATCGCCGGGCCGACGAGTTCGCCGGTCAGGTCGAGGAAGCCGGACTCGGTCCAGCGAAAGCGCGGGCCGTTCGTGGCGAGGATCGGCGAGCCGTCCGCGCGCCAGGTCCCGGTCCAGCCGTCGCGCGTGCCGGACTGCACCGGCCCGACCTCCGCGGCCTCACCCTGCGCCGCCCACCGGAAGTCGACCGGCGTGCTCGCCTCGGACAGGTGCATGCGCCGGCTTTGCGTCTCGTACGAGCCGCGGATCGGCCAGTAGTAGGTGCCGTCCTCCGCGCGCAACGTGCCGTATGCGTAAGCCATGTTCATCGGCAGGCCGAGGATCGGGTCCCACTGGCTGTGCCCGTCCGGCTCGACCATCCCGCCCACCGGCTGGAAGCCGAAGCGGCCGTTCGGACGGACGGGGTGGATGGTGTCGGCCATGAGGGAGCTCCTAAGGGCGGGGCTTGTGCTTGACGTAGGCGCCGGCGTCGACCGGCAGCTGCAGGCCGGTGATCCAACGGGCCTGTGCGGAGAGCAGGAACAGGACCGCGTCGCTGACGTCGCCGGGCTCGACCCACGGGGTCGGCATCGCGTTCATCGCCGGGAACGCGGTGCGCGCATCCTCGGCGGTCGGGTTCTCCAGGTCCGGCCGGAACGCCCGGTACATCGGCGGGCTCTGCAACATGGGCGTATTGGTGTTGGTCGGATGCACCGCATTGATCCGGATGTTCCGTGGCGCCAGCACCTGCGCGAGGTCGTGCACGTAGCCGGCGATCGACACCTTCGACCAGCTGTAGCCGAGGCCGCCGCCGGCGTTGCGGCTCGTGCCGCTGGAGACGAGCCCGGCCAGCGACCCGGTGCAGACGATCGCGCTCCCGGCCGACAGATGGGGCATCGCCGCGCTCACCGTGTTCAGGACGCCGCCGAGGTTCACGTCGACGACGTCGAGAAACGCCTGCGGATCCTCGTTGCCCAACGGGCAGATCCCGGCCTGGGCGATGACGTGGGTGAGCCCGCCGAGGTCGGCGACCCCGCGAGCGACGACCTCGCGCACCGCCGCGCGGTCCCGCACGTCGGCCTGCACCAGGACAGCGCGGCGGTCGTGCTCCTCGATGAGCTTGCGGGTCTGCTCCAGGTCGTCCGGCGTGGCCAGCGGGTATTCGTTGGTGGCGATGTCGGCGCAGATGTCGAAACCGATGATGTCGGCGCCCTCCGCGGCCAGGCGCACGGCGTGACTGCGGCCCTGTCCGCGGGCGATCCCGGAGATCAGGACGACGGCACCGTCGAACCGATTCTTCATGGCAGAACTGTAGATGATTTGCGCAGTCGTCGGCTAGCGTGGGCCCGTGGGCGAGACCTATCGGGTGGCCGTCTGGGGCACCGGCGACGTCGGGCATTTCGTGTTGCGCGGCCTGCTGCAGCGTCCCGACCTGGAGCTGGTGGGCCTGCGCGTCTGGAGCGAGGAGAAGGCCGGCCGCGACGCCGGCGACTTCCTCGGCTGGGAGCCGACCGGCATCACCGCGACCACCGCGACCGACGAAATCCTCGCCGCGCAGCCCGACTGCCTCATCCACTGCGGGCCGTCGCGGACCCTGACCGGCGTCGCGGAATTCCTCGAAGCCGGCGTCGACGTCATCACCCTCGGCAGCGCCCGCCTCGCGCACCCACGCTCGGCGCCGGCCGAGATCCGCGAGCCGCTGGCGATGGCCGCCGCGAAGGGCAACAGTTCCCTGTTCTACGGCGGCATCGACCCCGGCTTCGCGGCGCACACCCTGCCGATCACCCTGAGCGCGATCTGCGAGCGCATCGACCTGCTGACCTCCTACGAGGTCCGCGACTACGACCCCCTGCCGCTGCACCAGCTCGACTACTTCAACTTCGGCCGCCAGACGACGCAGGGTGCGCGCTTTTTCACCCCCGGCGGCATTCGCGGGACCTGGGAGGCTCCACTCCGTCTGATCGCGGAAGCCCTCGGCCATGAGCTCGACGCCGTCGAGGAGTTCCACCAGGTCTCGCTCGCCCCCGAGGACTTCGAGGTCCCCGCGATGCCGGTGCCGAGGGGCGCGATCGCCGCGGTGCGCTTCGGGTTGCGCGGCATCATCGGCGGCACCGAGCGCCTCCGCATCGAACACGTCAACCGCCTGCGCCGCGACCTCGCGCCGGAGTGGATGAGCCGGCAGGGCTATGGCGTGCACATCGAGGGTTCGCCCAGGTACCACCTGCACCTCGACCTCTGCGACCCCGACGGTGTGCAGCCGCGGCCGGCCCTCTGGGGCACCGCGATGTACATGGTCAACGCCGTCCCCGCGGTCGTGGCCGGCCCGCCCGGACTGCTGACCGTCCTCGACCTGCCCATCATCCGCGGGGCGACAGTGGGTGGCGACCATCGACCGGCGACCTGGGGGCTGAGCGAACGCATTCGCTCCGGCCAGGTCCGCACCGCCTGACGCAGCGCCAGAAAGGAACCTTGCATTGGTCACGCTCGTCCCGCAGCGCCGTGGTGACTTCAACCACCAGACGGTCGTGTCCGCGATCGAGGTCAACTTCCCGGACATGCTCCCGACGTGGACCTACGGCCCGCTGGTGCAGGACGGCCTGTACCTCTACGGCTCGTTCCGTACCGCCGACGGCCGCCTGCAGACGCTGCTGCGCAAGTGCGCCGGCGAGCTCTCCTATGGCCTGGTGCACAACATCAGCAACGGCACGTTCCTGGCGACCTCGCCCCGTCAGGCGGAGGCCTTCCGCGGTGGGTCGGTCCGCTTCAGCGCCGACGACGACCACTTCCGCATGCACGTGGGCATGGCGCGTTCGCCGGGTGAGCCGTTCTCGCTGGAGCTGACCCGCGAGGCGACGAGCACCAAGGTCGTGTGGGACGAGGGCGAGATCCTGCACCTCGAGGGCTTCATCGTCGGCAACGCGGGCGTGCAGATGTACGACCCGATGCGCGACGGCGGAAATCTCTACTGCTCCTACATGATCCGCTCGCGCGGACACATCCTCGGCGAGGAGGTCGAGGGTTTCTTCGGCTTCGACCAGCAGCACCTGCGCCCCGGCACGATCTGGCGCACCGCGCCGTACTTCAATGAGCTCGAGATCGCCTGGCACACCGCGACGACCGAGTACGACGACGGCACCATCGAGGTCGGCCAGATCTGCCACGGTGGCAAGGACTGGGGCTTCGCCGTCATGCTCAACAACAACGGTCCGTTCAAGCTCACCACCGACGTCACGTCGAAGATCACCTTCGGCGACGATGAGTTCCCGAAGAAGGTGGAGTACCTGATCGACGGCGAGGAATGGGACTGGGTCGCCTCCGCGGACGGCACCATGCCGGCCTACGCCAAGGACGCGACCTACCGTCCTGCCGACGGCACCACCACGCGGCGCGGGGAGACCCGCAAAGTCGTCACCTCGGCCGGGTGGCTCGACGCCTTCAGCGACGGCCGCTCCTGATGGACGACCTGCGGACCTGGATCCGGGAGGCGGACGACCGCGCCTACAGCGAGCACGTCGCCAAGGCCGAGACGGAGTCACCGCGGGCGCAGGTCGGGGAGTTCCACGGCCCGCTCGCCGAGGCACGCTCCCGCTGCCCGGTCCAGCCGCACAGCCAGTCGACGCTGGTCGGTTTCGAGGACTACCGCAAGGCGATGTCGGTCTTCAGCGAGCGGCCGGTCTATGCGCTGATCGGCCACGCGCAGACGCGGCAGGGCTTCATGGACACCTCGGTCTTCTCCTCCTCGATCCACAACGAGACCATCGCCCAGGTGTGGGGCGAGACGCTGCTCGGAATGGACGGCGGGCAGCACCGCCAGTACCGCGGGATCATCACCCACGCCTTCCGCAAGTCGGTGCTCGAGCGCTGGGAGGGCTCCGCGATCTCGCCGATCGTCGAGGGTCTGATCGACCGCTTTGCCGGGCGCGGCCGGGCCGAGTTGGTGGGCGAGTTCACGATGTTGTTCCCGGTGTACGTCGTCGCGGAGATGCTCGGGCTACCGCGCGCGGACGTCCCGAAGTTCACCTCGTGGGCCGCCGACACGATCGCGATCTTCTTCGACCCGAAAACCGCGCTGGCCGCTTCGGCCGCCCTGCAGGACTACCTGGACGCGGCCATCGAGGAGCGCCGGGCGAAGCCGAACGACGACCTGATCGGCCTGCTCGTCGCGGCCGAGATCGAGGGCCAGCGGCTGACCAACCAGGAGATCATCAACTTCTGCCGCATCCTGCTGCCCGCCGGCGCCGAGACGACGGCGCGTTCGACCGGCAACCTGCTGCTCGGCCTGCTCACCCACCCCGATCAGCTCGAGCTGCTCCGCGCCGATGAGTCGATGATCGACCGCGCCATCGAGGAGGGACTGCGCTGGGAGCCGCCGCTCACCTCGGTGAACCGGCTGTCCACCCGGCAGGTCGAGATCGACGGCGTGCCGATCCCGGCCGGGGCGATCGTGGAGTGCAACATGAGCGGCGCGAACCGCGACCCCGCCGTCTGGCCGGACCCGGACCGGTTCGACATCACCCGCCCACCGGCACAGCACTTGGCGTTCGCCGCCGGTCCGCATCTCTGCCTCGGGATCCACCTCGCCCGGGCCGAGTCCCGGATCGCACTGCGCACCCTGCTGCGCCGGCTGCCCGGGCTCCGACTCGACCCCGACGCGGCGGTCCCGAAAGCCCGCGGGCTCGGGTTCCGCTCCCCGCGTTCGCTCCCTGTCGTCTTCGACGTGTCATGAACGGCCTTCCCATCCCACCGCCGCTCGGCACCGGCATGCTCCCGCCCGGTACCTACGCCGGTCAGGTGGTGGCCGTCACCGGCGGCGGCACCGGCCTGGGTAAGGCCATCGCCGTGGAGTTCGCGCGGCTCGGTGCCGCGGTCGCGGTGCTTTCGCGCAAGCCCGAGCACCACGCCGCCGGGGTCGCGGCGATCGAGGCGGTCGGCGCGAAGGCGGCAGCGTTCGCCGTGGACGTCCGGGACCCGGAGGCCGTTGCCGCCGCGTTCGACGCGGTCGAGGAGGCGCTGGGACCCGTCGACGTCCTGGTGAACAACGCGGCCGGGAACTTCCCGCAACCCGCTGAGGACATCAGCCCGCGCGGCTGGCGTGCGGTCACCGACATCGTGCTCGACGGAACCTTCTTCTGCAGCACGGAGTTCGCGCGCCGTTGCCACGCGTCCGCACGGCCCGGCGCGATCCTCAACATCGCCGCGACGTACTCCTGGACGGGCGGCCCGGGAACCTCGCACTCGGCTGCGGCCAAGGCCGGTGTGGTGAATCTGACGCAGTCTCTGGCGGTGGAATGGGCGCCCGACGGCATTCGCGTCAACGGCCTCGCCCCCGGCCTGTTCCCGCACGAGGACGTGCCGGTGCAGATGCGGGTGGACACCCCGGAAGGTCTCGCCTCGCTCGCCGGCACCATTCCGGCCGGTCGCGTCGGGCAGCCGCACGAGCTCGGCTGGGCCGCGACCTACCTCTGCTCGCCGTACGCCGCCTACCTGACCGGCCACACGCTGGTGCTTGACGGCGCCAACTGGTTGCGCCGGGGTCTGCGCATGCCCGACTTCACTGCGGTGCGAGAGCAATTCCCCAAGGAGACGTCGTGACCGAGCATCCGCCCCTGCCCGGCACCCCGCCGCAGCGGCTCTACCACGGCAAGCCGATCGAGCCGTACAGGCTGGGCGTGATCGTCGACCTGCCCGAGCACCCGGGGCTGTCCGATGCCTTCCCCGACATGGCGCAGTTCGCCCTCGACGAGGCGCACGCCCGTGGTGCGGTCGAGCGTCCGGTCGAACTCGTCGTCAAGGAGGTCTTCGGACAGCCGTGGACGAACTCCTACGCGCTGCGCCGCGTCTACGCAGAGCTCGTCGAGGAAGGCGTGCTCGGCGTGATCGGCCCGTTCACCACCGACAACTCCCTCGCGGTGCTCGACCTGACCGAGCAGCACCGGCTGCCCACGATCTCGATCTGCGGGACGTTGCACTGGCGCGGGCCGTACGCCTTCGCCATCGCCAACGGCGGCCTGGCAGACGAGCCGTACGTCATGGCGTCCTGGCTTGCGGCCAACCGGCATCGCCGTGTCGCGGTGCTGCGCGAGCGCACGCAGATCGGCGAGGAGTACGCCGAGCATTTCCGCCGTGCGATGCAGATGTACGGGATCGCCGTGGTCGCCGAGCCGCCGGTGTATCCGTCGATCCACGTCGATGAGCTTGCGGACGTGTTGGAGGAATGCCGCGCGGCGAACCCGGACGCGTTGGTGTACCTCGGCCTCGGTGGTGTGAACCAGACCGTCCGCCCGGCTCTGGAGAAGGTCGACTGGGATCCGCCGCGGATCCAGACCACGGCGTACGTCAGCGCGGGCTACAGCGCGGAGCGCGCGCGCCGCATCGAGGGCTGGGTGGGCGTCGACCAGTATCACGAGGGCAACGAGGTCTACGCCGCCGTGCTGGACCGGTTCTCCCCGCGTTATGGCTACCGGCCGGCCAACAGCGGGGGCACCTGCGGTTACGACATCGGGCACGTCTTCGGGCTCGCGCTCGGCCGGATGCGCACCGCCAGTCCGTGGGGTCTGCGCGATGCGGTGGAGACCGTGCGCCGGCTGCCCGCATGCACCGGCGGACCGGGGACCACGATCACGTTCGGCCCGGAGGACCACCGCGGCCTGAAGGGCCCCGACTTCCTGATCCTGCGCCGCTCCGTGGACGGCCAGAGCGTCCTGGAAGGCACGGCGGCGGTGCCGGGTTGGACCCAGCCCACATGAGAGTGCTCGTCACCGGCGCGAGCGGCGCTTTCGGTGCCCCGCTCTGTGCAGCGCTCGCCGCCGGGGGAGTCGACGTCATCGGGATGGCCCGGCGTCCTCCGGCGACCTTCCCGGCCGGCGCCGAGTTCGTCGCCGGTGACATCAGGGATGCCGACGCCGTCGATGCCGCGGTCGCGAAGGCTGACCGTGTCGTGCATCTGGCCTGGTTCATGGGTGTCGCGAAGGACCGCGAGGGCGCCGAGCGGATCAACCTCGGCGGTACCCGCAATGTGATCGCGGCGGCCCGCAAACACGGCGTGCAGAAACTGATCTTCTCCTCGTCGGTGACGGCCTACGGCGTGACTCCGGGCCACGGGGTCTACCGCGAGAACGACGAACGCCGGCCGGACCCGCAACTGCAGTACGCGCACCACAAGATGGTGGTCGAGGACGAGTTGCTGGGCTGCGGCATCCCGTTGGCGATGGTGCGGCCCAATATCGTCATCGGCCGCAACGTGTCCTCGATGTCGGTGGCGATTCTCGCGACGCCGGTTCTGGTGGGCGTCCGCGGCCAGGCGCACCCCTTCCAGTTCGTGCATCAGGACGACGTGATGCGCTTCCTCTACGCCGTCACGACCGGGGAGCGCACCGGCCTGGTCAACCTCGCCGACGCGGCGACCACGAGCCTGGAACAGGTCGGGGAGATGCTGGGGCGCCGGGTCGTGCGGCTGTCCGCGGGTGTGCTCGGGCGCAGCATGGATCTGATGTTCCGGTTCGGATTGAGCGACGTCGACAGCGTCGCCCTGGACATGCTGAAGGAGTTCCCGGTCGCGGACACCACGGCCCTGCGCGAGCAGTGGGGCTTCCGGACGTCCTGGTCGATGCAGGACGCGTTGCGCGACACCCGTCGGGCCATCGCCGGGGTCAACCTGCTCGGCACCAAGCAGGTACGGCGCCGCGACGCCCCGGTCCTGCCGCCCATCGGGGGGGCCGCCGGGGACATCGCGCGGCTCTCGCCGGCCGTGCTCGCCGCTGTTCATCGCGAGCTGCCGGCGGACTCGGCCCTGACTGCGGACCTCCTCTCCCGCGCGGCCGGTGGATGGCAGGCGCGCCCGAGCCACGACACCCGCAGGGTGGCTGGGTGGGCGGCGACCGAGACGTCGTTGCTACTCGGCGCCCTGCCCACGGATCTGTCCGTGGAGACGGCCGCGGCGCGGCTTTCCCAGCTCGGCGATCTGCTGGTCGACCTGGTCGCGCTGACGCAGGACGAACCCGCGGTGATCACCCGGGTCGAGGCCGTCGCCCCGGCGCTGTCCGGCTTGGTCGCTGCGGTGGGAGCAGGCGCAGACTTGCCATCGCCGTGGTCCGCGCCCCTGGCGGATGTGGTGCACGCCGCCCGGACCTGTGCCCGGGCATGGAACTGAGCGACGCCTGCTCAGCTCAGCCGGCGTGCCATTGGATCGCCTTCATCTCGGTGAACTCGTCGAGCGCGCCCTCGCCGAGCTCGCGGCCGAGACCGCTGCGACGCCAACCGCCGAACGGTGCCCAGCTACTCATGCCGCCGGTGCCCCCGTTGATCGACACGTTGCCGGTGCGCAAGGCGCAGGCGAGGTCGTAGGCGCGGGCTGGGTCCCCCCACACCGCGCCGGACAGGCCGTAACGGGAGTCGTTCGCGATCGCGATGGCTTCCTCGTCGGTGTCGAAGGGGATCGCGAGCAGCACCGGCCCGAAGATCTCGTCCTGTGCGACCGAGCTGGCATTCGTCAGCCCGGTCACCAATGTCGGCCGGTAGTAGAAGCCGCGGTCCAGGCCGGCCGGCCGGGCGCCGCCGGCCAGGATCTGCCCGCCCTCGGCACGCGCGAGGTCCACGTAGTGCTCGACGCGGGCGCGTTGCGACTCGCGGATCAGCGGCCCCATCACGGTGGCGGGGTCGCGCGGGTCGCCGACGGTGACCTTCTCCAGGCCCACCGCGAGCATCCCGACGTAGTCCTCGAAGCAGCTGCGATGGACGAGGTGGCGGGTCCACAGCGCACAGCCCTGACCGGAGAACGTCGCGGCCTGCTGCACGCCCCCCGCGACCGCCGCGGCCAGGTCGGCCTCGGGCAGCACGATCATCGCGGACTTTCCGCCGAGTTCCAGCAGCACGCGCTTCATCGTCGGGGCGGCCTGGACGAGGATCTGCTCGCCGACGGCATCGGATCCGGTGAAGGTCACCGCGTCGATCCGTGCATCGGTGGTGAGGGCCCGGGCGACGTCGATGCCGCCGGTCACCACGCTCAGCACGCCCGGCGGCAGCTCGGCCTCCTCGGCTGCCCGCGCGATCAACAACGCTTCCAGCGGTGTGTACGGCGAGGGCTTGAGCACCATCGTGCAGCCCGCCGCCAGCGCGGGCGCCAGCTTCATGATGTTGAGGAAGAACGGCGCGTTGAACGGCGTGATCGCGGAGACGACACCAACCGGCTCGCGTCGGAGCACGCCGGACCCGAGCACCCGCCCGTGCCGTGCGCTCATCACGGTCGCGGGCAGGGGCGTCTCCGGCTTCCAACCCGCGAGGTGCTCGACGAACCACTCCAGGTGCCGCAGCGGAGTGTCGACCTGCCCGCGCCGCGCGATCATCGCCGAGGTCCCGACCTCGTCGATGACGACGTCGGTGATGGCGTCCGCCCACGAGGTGAAGATGCCGAGGAGACGCTCCAGGGCGGCCCCGCGCTGACGGGGCGTCAGGTTCGGCCAGGGCCCGGTGTCGAACGCCCGCCGGGCCCCGGCAATGGCGAGGTCGACCTCGGCCATTCCGCCCACTGGCGCCCGGGCAATGACGGCTTCGGTGGCGGGGTTGAGCACCGGCTCGTCGGCGTCGGTCGGGAGCCAGCGGCCGTCCACGTACAGGCCGTCGAACACCCGCAGATCCGGGGTCGCCACCGACATTCGCTCCTCCTGGAGATGCGCTAATCATTTACACTGTAGTCCGTGGCCGAACCCAGAGACACCCGCGCCGGCGCGGGACGCATTCGCGTTGCGCAGTGGGGGACGGGCAATGCCGGCTCGGTGGCGCTCGGCGCCATCCTCGACGACCCCGGTCTCGAACTCGTTGCCCTCTGGGTCGCCCGGTCGAGCAGCGCATCCCGGGACGCGTCGGAGCTGGCGATACGACGTGCCGGGACGGGCGCCGTCGGAGTTGCGGCGACCACGGACCCGACTGCGGTCCTCGCCGCCCGACCCGATTGCGTCGTCTACATGGCAACGGACCGGGACCGGGCCGAGGAGGTCGTCGACGACCTGGCCACGATCCTCGCCGCCGGAATCAACGTCGTCGCCACGACGATGCCCATGCTGGTACATCCCGACGGGGCGGGGCCGGTAGTGCGGGCCCGGTTGGCAGCGGCCTGCGCGTCCGGGAACAGCTCGTTCCTCTGCACCGGCATCGAGCCCGGCTTCACCGCCGACGCGCTCGTGCTGACCTTGTCCAGCCTGTCGCGGGAGATCACCCGGGTGTACGTACAGGAGGCGATGAACGTCGGGAGC
Source organism: Sporichthyaceae bacterium (assembly GCA_036493475.1). NCBI lineage: Bacteria > Bacillati > Actinomycetota > Actinomycetes > Sporichthyales > Sporichthyaceae > Sporichthyaceae bacterium. The sequence goes on from DASXPS010000083.1 coordinate 11,116, forward strand.
TACCGGGTTCCGCGGTGGCGATCGGGGCTCGGCAACAACATCCACCAGGACGCGACGCTTTATCGCGAGGGGCACATTGCCCGGGGCTGGACGGGGGTGCTCACGCTGCTGGCGGACGGGCTCGGCGTGACGCTCGAGGAGATCCGCGAGGTCCGCCGCGTCGCGGCGGCGGGCCGGGTGTTCGAGGTTCCCGCCGGGCGCTACGGACCGGATGACGTTGCCGCGCTGAATTTCCAGGTGATCGGAGTTGTGGGTGGAGAACCTCGCCTGGTCGTCGACCACACCTACCGACTGCTCGATGAGGTCGCCCCGGACTGGCCGCAGCCGCTGGCACCGGATCGCCGCACGACACGCATCCGGATCAGCGGCGTCCCGGACATCGACGTGACGCTCGAACTCGGCGGTGCGGGACTCGACCCGACCGATCAGGGCGTGTTGGGGACGGCCATGCGCGCCGTCCACGCGATCCCCGCCGTCGTTGCGGCACCTGCGGGCATGCGCACCAGCCTCGACCTGCCCGTCATCGTCGGCCGGCACGCGATGGCACCGTGAACCTCGTCAGCTTCTGGTGGACCGGCGGATCTTCCGGACGGCGACCAGTGCTTCGCGCAAACCCTGTTCCGCCTCGGCGAGTTCGCCGGCGACCGGGCTCCGTGCCGGCCGCAACGCGGGCGCGAAGAACGTGCGGAAGAGCGTGCGGGCCTCTTTGGCGGTGAAGGTGCGATAGGACGTTCCGCCGACGTAGCAGTCCAGGATCCAGTCGGTGATCGTGCCGGTGCCGATGTCGGCACGGATCTCCCCGTTGTCCTGACCCACCCTCAGGATCGGGTCGACGAAGGCGAAGCCCATGCCGCGCAGGAAATCGTGGCCGGCGAGACCGGTGGACGGGATGAGGTGGGCCAGCGCTTCGTCGGCCCGTACCTCGGTGACCGTGTAGACCACGGTCGCCTCGATCTTCGCCACGGCATCGCGTTCGCGGCTCACCAGATCCGCCACGGTGTTCCGGTGGCGTTCCAGCGCCCGCTCGGTGACCGCCTGCAGGATCTCCGGGACGCCGCTGACGGCGCGGTAGGCCGTGGCCCGCGAGACGTCGGCGGTGCGGGCGACGTTCTCCATCGTCGGCGGGACCTCGCCGGCCGTCAGCAGTGCGCGTGCCGCATCGATCAGGCGCTCACGGGTGGCGGTAGACATGAGACGACTATAGCTCTACTGTCTCAAGAGGCGATACACCAAAATCCGAAGTGTCTCTCGACAGGTATCTCCGTGGCCACCGAAAGCGTCGACGTCCTGATCGTGGGCGCGCGCTGCGCGGGTTCCGCCGCGGCCGCGATGTTCGCCCGCGCAGGCCGTTGCGTGCTGGCGCTGGAGCGGGCCACGTTTCCGGCCGACACCCTGTCCAGCCACACGATGTTCGCCGGTCATCTGGACGAGATCCGGCTCATCGGCGCCGAGCACCGGGTGCTGGAACTCGGCCCGCCGGACCTGCGTTATTCGCATCTCGAGGTATCTGACGGTATGTCAGCACCGGTCACCCTGGACGAGGTGGTCTCCGACGACAACGCGTTCACGGTGACCTCGGTGCGTCGTTACCTGCTGGACCAGGTGCTGGTGGACAACGCTCGCGAGGCCGGTGCCGAGGTGCGCGAGCAGTCCGCGTTCACTGACCTCATCCGCCGCGGCGGGCGCGTTGTCGGCGTGACCTACGTCGATGCGTCGGGCGAGCAGCACCAGGTGCGGGCGAAGCTCGTGCTCGGTGCGGACGGTCAGTTCTCCTCGGTGGCCGAGCGGCTCGGCGTCTCGGAGCCGTACCGCTACTCGCACAGCCCTCGCGCGGCGGTGTACCGCCACATCGTCGATCCGGTCACCACCGGTCCCGCGGCGACGACGGTCTACAGCTGGCTGCTCGGCACGTCGATCGCCTTCGCCTTCCCGACCACCCCCCGCGGCCAGATCGTGGTCATGTTCATCGACGAGGACACGGACCTGGACCTGGCGCGGCAGGACCCCGAGCGGTTCTGGGACGCCAAGCTGACCGTCCATCCGACGATCGCCGCACGCCTGGCCGGCGCGACGGAGATGGGGCCGTTGCGGATCACCGACCAGCTCTCGTCTTACTTCCGGCACGCGAGCGGGCCCGGCTGGGCGCTGATCGGCGACGCGGGTCATTTCAAGGACCCGATCATCGGCCAGGGTATGCGCGATGCCATCTGGGCGGGCCGAACGGTGTGCGAACGCGCCGAGGCGCGTCTCGACAATCCCGCCGAACTCGACCGGGCGTTGCGCCGGTGGGAGGCAGAACGGGAGCGCGAATGCCTGCTCGCCTACCTGGGGGCGGTACTGGAGTCCCACCTGACGGTGAACTCCGCCGGCCGTCGCCAGTTGCTCCGGGTCCTCGACGAGTTGAAGTTCCCGCTCATCCAGGCACTCGGGCACCGCAACGGCAACGTCACGAAGTTCATCCGCCCCGACTTGGTGGCCACCGCCCTGGGGCGCACGCTGAAAGCCTCGCCGGACCGCCGCGCGCTGATCGGTGACCTGGCGGCCGACGCGAGGCTGCTCGGCCGGGTGCTGTGGCACGCGAAACGCAACACCTTCCGCTCGACCGATGCGATGCTCGAGCTCGAGCAGGTCGGCGCGGGATGGCCGCGACCGCGTCGCGGAGACCGAACGTCCGCGCCGTGTTGACCCGAATCGCGGCCGTCCAGCCGCGGCTGCACCAGGCCGCGGTGGAGACCAACCTGGCCCTGGTCGAGGACCTCGTCCGCGACGCGCACCGGGTGCACGCTCCGGATCTGATCGTGCTCCCCGCAGAAATCGGTGCCGCACGCGACTCCGGCGCGCAGGCGCGGCCGGTCGACGGGGCCCCGTTGGCGCTGTTGCGTCAGCTCGCCGCGGAACTGCAGTGCGTGGTCGCCGGCGGTGCGTCTGCGGTGCGCGGTCGCGACGCCTACGCCACGTACTTCCTGGTGGAGCCCGACGGGCGCATCCACCTGCACGACAAGAACACCGCGTCCGGCCGGGAGCAGTTTCGGCTGCGCAGCGGATCCGATGACGGCCTGACGGCCGTCGTGGCCTGGCACCGTGCGCGCGTCGGTCTGGTCAGCGGCCTGGAATGGGCGCAGGTCCGCACGGCTGCGCGGCTACGTGCGGCCGCCGCGGGTCTCGTGGTCGGCGGGCAGGCCGGGGACACCTGGCCGTTGGCGGACCGAGCGGACCTGACGGGTCGTCTTCCGGGCCTGATGGCTCGTCAGGTGGGAGCGCCGGTCGTCATGGCGGCGCATTCCTCAGTGGGCGGGACACAGATCTGCGACCGCGACGGCACGGTGTTGGCCCGGCTCGACCGCGCGGACGGCGAAGGGCATGTCAGCGCCACGGTGCGTCTCGGGCCGAGCGAGCCGATCGACCGTCCGCGCGGCGGGACCTGGACCGTCGATCTCGGGCGAGCCACGGTGTCCGCGCTGCGAACCCTCACCGCCGTGGGCGCGACTACTTATCGCCTGCGCCGCACGACGCGGCGCTTCGCCTGGCAGGACTGTCCGGCCACCGACCTGCCCGACGAGCTGGGGCCGGGCGGCCCGCGGCCGCACCGGGGTGGTTCCCTTCCCGCGCGCGAGGTCGTCGTCACCGCACGCCGCGCCCTGGCGGACGGCGTCGTCGGACTGACGTTCAGCGCGGCGGACGGCGGTTTGCTGCCGGTCTGGGCGGCCGGGGCGCACATCGATCTGCTGTTGCCGAATGACCTGATCCGGCAGTACTCGCTGTGCGGCGAACCGACGAGCGGCCGGTTCGACATCGCGGTGCTGGATGTTCCCGGCGGCCGGGGTGGATCACGCTGGATCCACCAGAACCTCATGCCGGGGGAGCGGCTGCAGGTCCGGGGGCCGCGCAACCACTTCGCACTGTCCGCGGGTTCCCAGCCCGTATTTCTCGCCGGGGGCATCGGCATCACCCCGATCCGCGCCATGGTCCACGAGGCCCGGGCGCGCGGCCTCGATTGGCGCCTGATCTACGGCGGACGTACCCATTCCGCGATGGCGTTCGTCGATGAGCTGCGGGCGCTGGATCCGCAACGCGTCCGGGTCGTTCCGCTCGACGTCGACGGTCTGCTCGACCTGGACGGGACCGTGGCGAACCTGCCGGGCCGCGCCGAGGTGTTCGCGTGTGGACCCGCCGGCATGCTCGAGGTCCTGGAGAAGCTGTTCGCGGAGGACACGACCGGTCGGCTGCACCTCGAGCGGTTCGAACCCCGGCTGTCACCGGTCGATCGGGTGGACGCCGACTTCACCATCACGCTGGCCTCCTCCGGCCGGCAAATGGTCGTGCCCGCGCACCGGCGGGCACTGGACGTGCTGCGCGAGGCCGGGGTGCCCGTCGACAGTGCCTGCCGCGCCGGGGTGTGTGGCAGCTGCGCCGTGCGGGTGCTGGACGGTACCCCTGATCACCGGGACTCCATCGGCGAATCGGGACGACCCGAGAACGCGATGATGGTCTGCGTATCGCGGTCCCTCACCCCCGACCTCACCCTCGAGGTATGAGCGGCACGGGTGGCGTCCCCACCGCGATCTACCGTTGTCCCGCCGCGGCGGCGGCGAGCGCGCTGAGCGGCACCGGACGGGTGCCCCTGGTCGTGGGCGGGAAGGCCTTCGCGGTACTCGCGGTCCTCCCCTCGGCCGTCGTGGTCGCGGTGGTGGTCCGTGGTCCCGTCGGGCTCCTCGTGCTGCAGCGGAAGGCCGCGACCGTCATCGCGGAGAGCCGACAGACCCGGCTGGAGGTCAGTGTGGGCGACAGTTTCGTGCTCGCGGGCTCCCTGCCGCGACGATGGGCGGTTGGCCGACGCGGCCGACCCCTGCATCTCGGTCAGCACCCGATGGCACGCCTCGCCCGCGGTCTGGGCATGGCGGGACGGCCGGTGGCGACCCTCACGGTCGATGGTTCACGTTTCCGGACGGAGGTTGTGCATGGCTGAGCTCATCGCTGATCGCACCTGGGCGATCCAGGGGCGGACGATCAACCTGCCGGTGCGGTTGGAGGGCGCGGAGTTCGCCTGCGCCATCTTCGCCGCCGACCCGTCCGCCACAGCCGAGCTGTTGTCGGGCGCCGGTCTGCGGCCGTTCACCATCGCCGCCCGGAGCTTCAGTGTGCTGTTGCTCGTGCACTACCCGGACTGGGCGCTGGGCAGTTACGACGAGGTCGGGATCGGCGTGCTGGCGCGCGGACCCGGTGGGCGCTCGCCCGCCGTGCACATCCTCGATCTGCCGGTCACGGAGCCGTTCACGTTGGAGGCGGGACGTGATGTGTGGGCGCTGCCGAAGTGGCTGATGTCCGCGGACCTGCGCTTCCGCGACACCGAGGCCACGGTTGGCATCCATGACGGCAGCACGTTCGTGATGCGCGCGCGGCTGCAGGCGGGTCGCCTCGGCCTCCCCTTCCGGTTGCCCGCCAAGATGCCCGCCCTGAACCGCATCGATCACGGCGCGCAGGCGGGCGTCCTGCTGCGCGGTACAGGTGCGATGTCCGTCCGGGGCACGCACCTGGGTCGCGGCCGCTGCGACGTGGACCTGGGCGAGCATCCGATGGCGCACCGGATGCGGGCACTGGGCATGACCCGGCGTCCGCTGCTGACCGTGCACGCCCGGGAACTCAGCGGTGAGCTCGACGCCCTCGCGCCGGTGAACTGAGCCTGGCGGCAGACTGCGCTAATCATTTACACTGTTGCCATGCCGCTGCAGGACTACATGAAGCTCGTCTCCGTCGACGACCACGCGATCGAGACGGCCGACGTCTGGACCTCGCGCCTGCCCGCCAAGTACGGCGACGCCATGCCGCACGTCGAGGAGGTGGACCTGGACGGCACCCGGCTGCAGTTGAACGCCGTCGCGCACGGACGGGTGCAGTGCTGGGTCTACGACGGGAAGCAGTACCCGTCGATCGGGTTGAACGCCGTCGCCGGCAAGGACCCGCGCACCTGGGGCGTCGAACCTGCGCGCTTCGAGGACATGCGGCCCGGTTGCTACGACCCGGTCGCACGGTTGGCCGACATGGACTCCGACGGCGTCTGGGCGCACCTGTGCTTCCCGAGCTTCCCGCGCTTCGCCGGGACCCGCTTCCTCGAGGGCACGAACCGCGAGCTGGCGCTGGACTGCATCCGTGCCTGGAACGACTGGATGCTGCAGCACTGGTGCGCCGCCGCACCCGACCGCTACATCCCGGTATGCATCCTGCCGCTGTGGGACATCGACGCCTGCGTGGCCGAGGCCCGTCGTGCCATCGACCTCGGCGCGGTCTGCATCTCGTTCCCGGAGAACTGCTCGCCGCTGGGTCTGCCGTCGTTCCACACCGACCACTGGGACCCGCTCTTCGCGCTCGCCCAGGAGGCCGAGGTCCCGCTGACCATGCACTTCGGAACCTCGGGACGCACGCCGTTCGTCAGCCCCGACGCGCCGTCGCCGGTGGTGGTGTCGCAGATGGGACTCAACAGCATGTCCGCGATGGCGGACCTGTTGCTGTCGCGGACCTTTCACCAGTTCCCACGGCTGAAGGTCGCGTTCGCCGAGGGCGGCACCGGCTGGATCCCCTACATGCTCGAGCGCATCGATCAGGTGTGGGAGCGGCACCGCTGGTACTCCGGAGTGGACGTGCAGACGCGCCCGTCGACGCTGTTCCGGACCAACATCTGGGGCTGTTTCATCTCCGATCAGGCGGGCATCGACTCCCGGCACCGGATCGGCGTCGACCGCCTCACCTATGAAAGCGATTACCCGCACTCGGACTCCCTGTGGCCGCACTCGCGCAAGCACCTCGCCGAGGCCCTGGCCGATGTCTGCGACGACGAGGCGCACCGCATCGTCGAACTCAATGCCTGCGAGCTGTTCGGCTGGCGGCCCTGGGCCGAGCAGGCGTGACCGCTGCCTGCGCTCAGCACAGTGTTCGGCGTCGAGCTCTCCGGCTGAGCGGCCGGGCCGGAGCGTTGCTAGCTCGCGGTGTGGCGGCGTAGCTCGTCGACGGCGCCGGCCAGGTCGGCGCTGCGCGAAGCAATCGTGCCGACCAGTGACCGCAGCGCGTGGTCGGTGGCGTAGGCCCGAGCGGTCTCATCGGAAAGTATCGCGGGGAGCAGGAAGGTTTCCAGCTCGCGGCGCATCGCCTCGTCAGTGGGCCGGTGGCCCTCGGCGGCTTCGAGGTAGGACAGGAAGATTCGCCGGAACCAATGCACCACATCGGTCGGATCGAGCCCGGCCCGCGCCTCACCCCGGTGCTGGGCGTCGCGGAGCAGCGGCTCCCACAAGCCCATCGCCACCTCGTCGAAGGCGGCCGAGGTCGTCGAAAGGCGCGCCGCACGTGACGCCCGGTCGTCGTTGAGCAGGCCGTAGACGACCTTGTTGCGCTCGACGGCATGTAGTGACTCCAGCATCATCTCGACGCACAGTTCGGCGAAGTTGGGGTAGCGCTTGGCCTTCTTCTCCAACGAAGAGCGCAGCACCGCGGCCTCCTCGACAACCAGTGCGCCGACGACGTCGTTGCGGTTGGCGAAGTGCAGGTAGAAGGTGGCCCGAGAGACGTTGGCTGCGTCGCAGATGTTGCCGACGGTGAGCCTGCTCAGTCCGTCGCGCAGGATCAACTCGCGCGCGGCCGCAACGAGCCGCTGCCGAGTCGAGGCACCATCCGGCGCAACCCTCACCACGCCGGGCAGTCTATGTACGACGGCGCGACCATAGACACAGAGGCAGATACGTCAATATAGTTTTTGCAATTCGTCAACGCGAAGGGGCGAGCATGAGGCGGCGGCTCGCAACCTTGATGGTGGCGACCACGGTGTCTTGGTGCGCGACCGCCTCCCTCGGCGCGACCGGCGCCGATGCCGCGGGCTCGAGCGTCTTTGCCGCGACCGCCGCCGCGAGCGGCGTGCGAATGACCGTGGAACTGCCGGACGCGCCGGCCACCGACACGCCGGTGGACGGCGGCGGCCCGACCGCGCAGGCCTCGCTCAGCTCGCTGGGGGAGTCGATCGGCTACGCGGCGTTTCCCGATCCCGGCGGTTTGGTGATCTCGGCACCGGGACTGATCGCCGGGCTGTCGCAGTCGCCGATCTCGCCGCCGGAGTATCCGCTGTTCGTCTCCTCGGACGCGACGACCAAGCCGAACGCATCGCTCGACGCCGGACCGTACGCGCTGTCCGCGGTCAGCGACGCGGTGTCCTCCCATGCCGCCGCGACGGCCGGGCTGTTGTCGGACGCCGGCGCCGCCGCCAACGTCTCATCGATCGCGAGCGTCACGTCGAATGCCGGTCGGGTGATTTCCGCCGGGACGACCGATGTCGAGGGGCTGACGATCGGCGCACTGACGGTTAGTCAGATACGTTCATCGGCGCAACTTGCGCAGAACCCGGACGGCTCCAGTACCCCGACCAGCGACCTCGAGCTGACCGGGCTGAGGGTCGGCAACAATCCGATCCAGCTCGCGCCGGACGCCCTCAACCTCGCCAACGCGGCCACCATCCCGCTGCCGATCGGCGCGGCGGCCAACGAACTGCTCAAGGCGCAGGGAATCACGGTCGAGGTGCTCGGCGTGCGCGCGACGAAGGGCACCGTCGTCTCGCCCGCGCTGCAGATCCGCTTCCCGTCACCCGTTCCGGACCTCGGCACCGCCATCGTCACGATCGTGATCGGGAATTCGGTCGCGTCACTGTCGACGACCACGGGCGAGGGGTCGAACCATGCCGGGTCCGGCGCCGTGATCGCGCCGGGCAGCGGTACTCCCACGACGGGCGGCGTGGGCGATGCGCTCGGATCGGTCGGCATCGCCGGAACGGCGCCGGGCGCCGGCCGGGCCGCCGACATCGCGTCGGTCAGTGCCGATCAGACCGGGACTGCGTTGGTCATCCCGCCCCAGCTGCCCATCGACATCAGCAGCTTGTACGTCGTCTGTGCGCTGGCCATCGCGGTGCTCTTCACCATGTCGCAGTTGATCCGGCTGGCAGGAGTACGGGCCCGATGGAGAAGTTGATCGTGGCAGCGCGGCTGCACTGGGATCGCCTCGCCGCGATCGTCGCGGTACTCGCCGGGCTCGTGTCGATCATCCTTGGTTGGTTCGGCGTGAGCGGGCATGCTCTGGTGACCGAGCAGTTGCCGTATCTCGCCTCCAACGCGGTGTTCGGTGGCTTCGCGCTCGGTATCGGCGGGACGCTGTGGCTGTCCGCCGATATCCGCGACGAGTGGGCTCGGCTGGAGCAGATAGGCGAGTCCCTGCATCAGCAGATCGCGGCCCTGCAGCAGCAGGTGGCCGCTTCCTCAGCGCCGGAGCCGGCAAGCAGCCGAATCGACCGGTGAACCAGATTCGCGCCGGGGCCCCCGGCCCGTGGAGCCTCGAGATCTCGATCCGAGTGCTGGCGTTCAACGTGGTCGGCCTGATCCTCATCGTCGTCGGTTGGTACAACTCCGCCGGTTCCGACCAGCCCGGCAGCCAACTGAGGTGGATCGAGGTCGGCGTTGCCGGCTTCGCGGTCGCGACGATCGGCAACGGCATGTGGGTGCTGCGCGGCCGCCGAGCGGTCGGCGCCGCGGCCCGCCAGCTATTCGGCTCGGATCTGCCCGCGGTGTTGCCGTCCGTGCCCGGTGCGCTCGCCGTCGCGCCGGCAGGTTTCGACGTGTTGCTCGCGGCGCCCGGCACGATCCGCTATCACCGCCCGGTCTGCACCCTGCTCAGTGGACACCCGCTGGACTCGCTCGACAGCCACCCGCGGGGCGCCCATGAGCGGATCGGGCGGCGGGCCTGCGAGGTGTGCCGGCCGTGAACCTACTCGCGTATTTGATCGTCGGCATCACCACCGGGTCCATCTACGGCTTGGCCGCCGTCGGCCTGGTGCTGACCTATCGGACGTCGGGCGCCTTCAACTTTGCGCACGGCGCCGTGGCGGCGGCAGCCGCGTTCTTCTTCTACCAGCTGCACGTGACCAACGGCTGGCCCTGGCCGCCGGCCGCCGCCACGGTCGTGACCGTGTTCGCGGTCGGTGGCGGGTTGCTGATGGAGGCGCTGACCCGCCGGCTCGTCGACGTGCCGCAGGTTGTTCCGGTGATGCTCACCGTTGGAATGCTGCTCGGGATCCAGGGTCTGCTGTTTCTGACCTTCGCCAACACCAGCAGCAACTTTCCGGCCTTCCTGCCGCAGCGCGGGTTCACTGTCGGCGGCGTGCTGATCACCGGAGCCGACGTGATCACGATCGGCCTCGCCGCGGGAGCAACCGCGGGACTCTATGCGTTCCTGCGGTTCGCGCGGCTGGGCACGCAGATGCGCGCGGTGGTGGAGAATCCGGACCTGTTGCGGCTGACCGGACAGCGGGCACCGCGGGTGCGCGGCATCGCGTGGGCGATCGGGACGGCGTTCGCCGCGATCACCGGCATGCTGCTGGCACCCGCCCTCGGCCTGGATGCGACGTTGCTGACGTTGCTCGTCGTGCAGGCGTTCGGTGCGGCCGCGCTGGGTCGGTTCGCCAGCCTGCCGCTGACCTACGCCGGCGGTCTGGTCGTCGGCGTCATCGCCAGCTTCGCCACCAAGTTCCTTTCCGCGAAGGGACCGCCGTGGTCCGGCCTGCCGACCTCGGTGCCGTTCCTCACCCTGGTAGTGGTGCTCCTGGTCGTACCCGCTCGCCATTTCCCGGCGCCGGTCGGCACGTTGCGCGCCTCGGTGGCTCGGGCGGCGTCGCTTCGGGAGCGTGCGGGGCAACGGTCCGCCGCCGGAATCGCCGCCACCGCAATCCTGCTGCTGCTGGCGCCGACGTTCGTCGGCACCTATTTGCCGGTGTGGACCAACGGGCTCGTCATGATCGCGGTGTTCGCCTCGCTGAGCCTGCTGGTCTGGGGGTCGGGCCAGATCTCGTTGGGACACGCGGCGTTCGTCGCGGTCGGGGCGAGCACCATGGGTCATCTCGCCGGGACCCACCACTGGCCGTGGTTCCTCGCCGTGCTCGGGGCCGGGGTCGTCGCGGTGCCGCTGGGCGCGGTGATCGCGATCCCGGCGATCCGGGTCGCCGGGCTCTACCTCGCGCTCGCCACGCTCGGGTTCGGCGTACTCATGCAGAACGTCGCCTTCCCGAGCGGGCTGATGTTCGGCCTGGACGGCACCGAGACCGCGCCGCGGCCGGAGATCGCTACCTCGGATCGGGCCTACTACTACGTCGTCCTCGCGGTTGTCGTCGCCTGCTGTGTGCTGCTGGTCGCGATTTACCGCAGTCGACTCGGCCGGTTGTTGCGGGCCCTGTCCGAGACGCCCGCGATGCTGGAAACCCAAGGACTGTCGACCCGGCTCACCCGGCTGCTGGTGTTCTGCCTCTCGGCGTTCATCGCCGGCGTTGCCGGCGCGCTCGCGATCGGGCAGACCGGCAGTGTCAGCGGCGTCGGCTACGGGCCGCTCACCTCGCTGACCTGGCTCGCGGTGCTGACCATCTCCGGCACCCGAATGCTGCGGTCGGCGATTCTCGCGGCCGGCGCCCTCGCGGTGCTGCCTGGCTACATCACGTCCTTCACCGCGGACAAGCAGACGATGGTGTTCGGCCTGGTCGCGATGGGCGCGGCGTTGTTCGCCGCGTACCGGCCCGCGATCGAACGAAGCTTCGCGGCCTGGCAGCCGAGCCGTCCCACCCGCTCGCCGCTGTTCCGGCCGGTCGGGGAGGCGAAGTCGTGAGCGAATTCCTCGAGGTGCGCGGGCTGAGGGTGGCGTACGGGGGCGCAGTGGCCGTGAGCGACGTCAGTCTGGCGGCGGGGGTCGGTCGGATCACCGGCTTGATCGGACCCAACGGCGCCGGCAAGACGTCGACCTTCAACGCGATCAGTGGACTGCTGCGCCCGGCTGCCGGCTCGGTGCGCATCGATGGACGTGACGTCACCCGCACCCGGCCGGCCGGCCGGGCGCAACTCGGGCTCGGCCGCACGTTCCAGCGGGTGCAGGTCTGCGAAGCGATGACCGTCGGGGAGAACATCGCGGTCGGCATCGAGTGCCGGATGGCCGGCGGCAGTGCCTGGCGGCAGGTGGTCCCGCGCCGGCGGGAGCGCGCCGAGATCGCCACCCGCGCCGGTGCCGCGATGAGGATCTGCGGACTGGAGCCGATCCGTGACGCCTACGTCGCCACGCTGTCGACCGGCCGGCGCCGGCTGGTCGAGCTGGCGCGGGTGATCGCCACTGACTTCACGATGCTGTTGCTCGACGAGCCGTCCTCCGGCCTGGACGAAGCCGAGACGACCGCCTTCGGCGCGGTCCTGCAGCGGGTCGTTTCGGATCGCGGCTGCGGCGTCCTGCTGGTCGAGCACGACATGTCGCTGGTGATGGAGCTCTGCGACTACATCTACGTCCTCGACTTCGGCCAGCCGCTGTTCGAGGGCACGCCGGACGAGGTGCGCGACTCGGCCGCGGTCCGCGCGGCCTACCTCGGCACCGACGATCAGGGCGCCGCCGCGTGAGACTCGACCTGGCCGGCGTCACTGCGGGATACGGCGACCTGACCGCGCTGCGCGAGGTCAACCTCACCGTGCCGACCGGAAGTGTCGTGGCGCTGCTCGGGCCCAACGGCGCCGGCAAGAGCACCCTGCTGTCCGTCACCTCCGGGCTGGTACGACCACGGTCCGGCACCGTCTTGCTCGACGGCGTTGACTGCACGCGCTGGGGGCCGGACCGCCGCGCCCGGCGCGGAATCTGCCACGTCACCGAGGGCCGTGCGGTCTTCGGGGGCCTGACGGTCCGTGACCACCTGCGGATCTTCGCCAAGGCCGGGGAGGGGGCCGCCGCAGCGCAGCGGGTGGTGGACGCCTTTCCGCGGCTCGGCCGGCGACTCGATCAGCAGGCCGCAACGATGAGCGGTGGCGAGCAGCAGATGCTCGCGCTGGCCCGCGCCTACGTGACCGGGGCGCCGGTCGTACTCCTCGACGAGGTGTCGCTCGGCTTGGCGCCCGTCCTGGTCGACGAGATCTTCGCCTTCCTGCGCCTGCTGGCGAGCAAGGGCACCACGTTGTTGATCGTCGAGCAATACGTGTCGAAGGCGCTCGCGCTGGCCGACCTGGTCTACCTGCTGGTCCGCGGCCGGATCAGCTACGCCGGCGAGCCGAGCGAGTTCGTCGACGGCGACGTGTTCGCCCAGTATCTGGGAGCCAAAGCATGAGGCGAGGTCTCACCGGCCTGCTCGTGGTCGCGGTCGGGCTCAGCGCAGCGGGCTGCGGCAGTCGGCTGTCGCACGACCGATTGGTGACTGCAGCCGGCGGTCACCTCGAGATCACCGGTTCGCCGAGGAGTGTGCCGACCGGCGTTGGCAGCGCACCGCTCACCACCGCGTCGAGCGCCGCGCCGGCGGCGGGCGCCGGCGGTGGTAGCAACGCCGGCGGTGCCGGCTCGACCGGCCCGAGTCCTACCTCGTCCGCCGACCCGTCCGGCGGTGCCACGAGCTCCCCCAAGGGCACCGGCGCGGGATCGGCCTGCTCCGGTGCGAGCAGCCCGATCGTGATCGGCAGCGTGGGGGAGATCTCCGGGCTGGCCGGCTCCAACAGCCTGGATGGCGTGAACGCCGTACGCGCCTGGGTTTCCGACGTCAACGCCCGCGGCGGGATCGCCTGCCACCCGGTGAACTACCTGGTCGCCGACGACGGCGGCAACCCGTCGACGGCGCAGTCGGAGGTGAAGAAGTTCGTCGAGCAGGATCAGGTGGTCGCGTTCGTCTACATGACCGGCGCGCTCACCGGTCAGAGCACCCAGGCCTACATCGCCAAGCACCAGATCCCGGTGATCGGTAGCGAGGGCGGCGAGAACGAGTTCTACAACAGTCCGTACTACTTCCCGCAGGCCTCGTCGGGGGACCAGTTCATTGCCCTCGGGATCTACGCCGCGGCGGACAACGCGCGCGCCCATCAGATGAGCGCGATCGGCACGCTGTCCTGTGTGGAGGCCGCGGTGTGCACGACGTTGTACAAGAACGCGCCGGCGCTGGCGGCGCAGCGAGGTACCAACGTCGTCTACCAGGGCCAGACCTCGCTGGGCACCCCGGACTACACCGCGAACTGTTTGTCGGCGAAGAGCGCCGGGGTCCAGATGTTCATCATCGCGCTGGACGCCAACAGCCTGCTGCGGGTCGCGAAGAACTGCTCGACGGTCGGCTTCCACCCGACGTTCGCGACGCTGGGGTCCAACGCCGAGGATTCGCTGACCAGCAATCCGGCCCTGGACCGGATGGTGGCCGGCATCCAGACCATCCCGCCGTTCGTCACCGGCAACGCGGCGGTTGCGCACTACCGGTCCGTGCTCGGGCAGCATCTCGCCGGCGCGCGGTACAGCTTCAACTCCATCCTCGGCTGGACCGCCGCGCAACTGTTCGGGCTGGCCGTGAGCCGGGTGAAGGAGCCGACGACGAGCGCGGCGATCCTCACCGGCCTGTACTCGGTGAAGCACGACGACCTCGGTGGGTTGACCGCGCCGCTCACCTTCACCCGCGGTCGCAATGCCCCGTCGACGACCTGCTGGTGGGCGGCGGTCATCGCGGACGGGGAGTACACCAGCCCGAACGGCGCCACCCGCACCTGCATTGGAGAATGACAGTGGTAGCTCAGATTCCGTTTGAGATCGTCACCGATCCGAGCTTCGACCTGCCGGCGGCGCCGCAGTTCGAGGTGCCGCTGTGGAGCGAGACCTACCTGTGGTGCTGCTGGGATCCCGAGCGTCGTATCGGCGTCTACTTCCACCAGGGCACCGCGTTCTTCGACCAGAGCATCTGGCGCAACACGATGACGGTGTGCCTGCCCGACGGCCGGATGATCGAGACCAAGCACTACGGCCGGCCGTCCGGCGGGACGACCAACGGTTGCGAGGCCCTGGGTGTCGTTTTCGACGAGCCGTTGCAGAAGTGGACGGTCCGGCTCAACGGCGCCTGCCAGATCGTCACCCGCGAGGCCAATCGCACCCGGCTGCACACCGACGGTCCGCCGCGGGGCGCCAAGGTCGAGCTCACCTTCACCGCGAAGAACGAGTTGCTCAACCACGGCGTGGTCTCGTGGGGCAAGCTGCACCACAACCAGCACTGCTCCGTCGCCGGCCGGATCGAGGTGGACGGCGAGGTCTACGAGTTCAGCGGTCCCGGGTATCGCGACCACTCCCGCGGCCCGCGTGACCTGACCGGGTACATCGGCAGCGATTTCGTGTGGGCGCAGTTCCCGAGCGGCACGACGCTGATCGCCGCCGACATCTTCATGAAGCAGGAGGGGTGGGGCAAGGCGTACGGGCTGATGAACCGTGATGGCGTGTATACGCCGTTCGACATCGTGAGCATGCCGGACCTCACGTTGTGTGCGAGCGATCCGGGGGCGGTGTTGTTCTCGATCGATGAGGGCAACGGCAACGGGCCGGTCGAGATCACCGGCCGGATCGAGCAGGCCATCAACTTCACCCACAAGTTGCCGGGCACCGAGCTGTGTCTGGGCACCGAGCTCACCACGAACTCCCCGACCGACATGGTCGTGCTGGATTGCTGGACGACGTATGAGTGGAACGGCGAGGTCGGCTACGGGCTGTGCGAGTGGATCACGCCGATCAACCAGCCCCGGCCGGGGAAATCGGCGATCCCGCGGCTGCTCGACATCCCGCTGTTCACGTGGTGACGCTCGCCGACCCGCTGCACGACGGGGACGCGACGAAGGCCGCCTGGACGACCCGCAACGCCGCCGAGGCGATGCCCGGCATCACGACGCCGCTCGGTTGGACGGTGTGGTACCCGCCGTGCGAACTCGCGCTGCGCGGCGCGTTCTGTGATCTGGGTGGGTTGCGCCGCGATGACGTCGTGCTGCCCGCGGCGCTCGACGAGCGATTCGTCGGCGTCTTCTATGGTCGGTTCGCCGGCAACATCGACCTGATGCGACGCATGGGTGACCAGATGCCGGGGTCGTCCGGGGCCGCGGTCGAGGAACAGTACTTCGCCTCGGCGCGGGACATCCCGAGCAGCCGTGACCTGACCCGGCTGCCGCTGGTGGTGGGCAAACTCCCGTACAGCGCCTGGCGGGCGCGCCGCCGGATTCGCGAGCTGGCGTCGGTGACCGAGGCGTGGTGGGCGGCGAGCGTCGTGCCCGGCGCGGTGCCCGACGGGGATGGCACCCGGGAGGTGTTGCGGGACGCGATTTCCCGGCTCGAGGTCATCATCCGGGCGCACACGATCGTGTCGATGATCGGGCAGGGCACCTTCGAGCAGGTACGGCGACTGTGCGAGTCCATCCAGGCCGAGGGCCTTGAGTTCGAGCTGACCACCGCGCAGGACGCGGTGCACGAGTCGGCGTTGATCAATGACCTGTGGGCGGTGGCGCACGGGCGGCTCGCCATGGCGGAGTTCCTTGCGCGGCACGGCTTTCATGGCCCGGCCGAAGGACAGCTCGCCGGCAAGTCGTGGCGCGAGGACCAAGCCCCGCTGCGGGCGTTGCTCGATGCCTACCGGGCCAGGGAAGCGCCGCTGCAGAGCAGTGGTGCCACCCAGCGGGCCGCGGCCGAGACGAAGCTGTTCGGCGCGCTCGGTCGCGCTGGGCGGGTGCGGGCCCGACTCGTGCTGCGACTGGCGCGCAGCTACATCCCGCTGCGCGAGGTCGGCCGGGCGACCTTTCTCAAGGCGTTCGATGTCGCTCGCGCGATGTGCCGGCAGATCGGCTGCGAGCTGCACGCCGATGGCGTCATCGACGATGCCGCGGACGTGTTCTATCTGACGCTGGACGAGGTGCTCGCCACGCGCGGCGGCGACCTGCGTGACGTGGTGGCCGGGCGACGCCGCACCCGTGAGCAGTACCTGACCCTCGAGCTACCCGACGCCTGGATCGGGCCGCCGGTCGCGACCCCGATCACTGCTACCGACGACGGTGACGTCGGCTCCGTCGAGGGGATCGCCGGCATCGGGGTGAGCCCGGGCGTTGCCGAGGGGCGCGCGGTCGTCGTGCTGGACCCGGCCGATCCCGACGATCTGGCGGACGGCGACATCCTGGTCTGCCGGACCACTGACCCCAGCTGGGCGTCGTTGTTCTTCCTGGTGTCGGCGTGCGTGATCGACATCGGCGGAGCGATGAGCCACGGCGCGATCGTTGCCCGCGAGCTCGGCCTGCCCTGCGTCATCAATACCCGGGTCGGCACCCGCGATCTGCGTACCGGCGATCGGATCCGGGTGGATGGCGCGGCCGGGACGGTGACGATCCTGTCCCGTTAGTGGTGTGGCTGCGGCATCCGCAGCGTTACCTGCGGCCGGGCGGCTTGGCGTTGCGCATTCAGGCTGGCGAGCACCGGCACCATGACGCCGATCTCGACGACGAGCATGAGGGCGCCGGCCGCGCGCTGGTCGGCCACCGCCGACAGTCCCCACAGGCCATCGCCGCCGCCGTGCAGGGGATCGGTGGTGAGCAGCAGGGCCAGGCCGAGCAGCGCGTTGGCCTGGCCGGCGACGATGACGGCGATCTGCCGTGCGGCCGGGGGTGCCACCCGCCGCCCGGCGCCGAGAACGCAACGCCAGAACGCGACGCCGGTCACCAGCACGGTGCCGCCCCGCACGATCTGCCACGCCGAGCCGGTGTGGTCGTGGGCGGCGGGCAGGTGCCAGAACCACAGCACGGTAGGTGCGGCGAGGGTCGCCGCGAACAGCTGTCGGCGTGCCCCGGGCCGGTAGCTACGGTCGCGCGCCGGGAACAATCGGGCGAGCAGCACCGGCACACCCACACCGAGCAGCATCAGTTGCAGCATCAGCGCCAGGTGGGACGTCTCGCCGGCCATGGGGTGCATCGACATCCCGGCGTTCTCGGTGAGGCCGCGGGCGATCGCCCATGCGATCCCGAGCTCGACCGCCGCGAGCCCGAGCAGGAGAACAAGGCTCGGCCCGCCCTTGCGCGTCGGGCCGCCGAGGCCCAGGAGCTGCCGCAGCCGCGCGACGATCATCGCCACCAGCACGCAGCAGGCCACGTCGCTCTCCTTGCCTACAGCTCGCGCAGCACGAGGGTCGTCGGTCCGGTCAGCCGCACG
This sequence comes from Sporichthyaceae bacterium, assembly GCA_036493475.1. NCBI lineage: Bacteria > Bacillati > Actinomycetota > Actinomycetes > Sporichthyales > Sporichthyaceae > Sporichthyaceae bacterium. Next base: position 29,116 of record DASXPS010000083.1, read on the forward strand.
CGCCAGGTGGCGCGCCCGTCGTGGCCGGCGGTCACGGTGCCGTCGCCGGCCAGGTACGTCGCGCCCGGCCGGAGGCGGTCCAGCACGAAGTCGGTGCTGGCCTCCCGAGAGCCGGCCGGAACGTCGAGGACGAAGCTGACCGTGTCCCCGTTCGGTTGTGCCGCTCGGACGACGACGTCGGCACGCGGTGCCTCAACCAGGCGCGGGCCGGTGTAGCGGGTCAGCCCGTTGACCGCCGCGTGCAGCCCGCCGGGGACGTTGAGACGTCCCATCGCGGTCATGTTGCGGGTGAAGCTGGACAATCCCCGGCGATTTCCGGTGTCGTCCGCCGGCCAGTTGCGGTCGATCGTGCGCAGCGTCGCCTCGACGATGGCGGGTTCGTTCATCTCGCGGGCCGAGGCGGCCAGCACCGAGTAGGCCGTCGCTTCGTTGCGGCGGTAGTTGCCGGGATCGAGATTATCCAGCGGCGTGGTGGTCAGCCGGGCAAACCCGTCGTCGTCGATGCGCACGAAGCGGTGCTTGTAGATCGCCCACTGCCGGGCCGCGATGTCGGGGTACAGGCCGTTGAGGAGGAACGTCACGTACAGGTCCGACGCGCGCGCCGTGCCCGGCAAAAACGCGCCGAGATGCTTGGAGCGCACGACCTTGAGCGACCCGTCGTGCTGCGTGAACTCGCGCTCCAGCGCCTCACGGAAGCGGGGCCGCAGCTCGGCGCCGAAGTCCGAACCGGTGGCGTTGTCGTGGGCGGTGATGCCGCTCAGTGCGATCACGTTGCAGATCAGGTAGGTCCAGTTGGGCTCGCACGGATACGCGCAGACGTAGGACGCCGACATCTGCCGGGCGATGTGGCCGGCGATGGAGTCTGCGTCGTAGACGTAGTGGTGCGAGCCGTCGTCGAAGGTGAGCGCGCCGGGCGCGCAGAAGCGTCGATCGCCGGTGGCGCCTTCGTAGAGCCCGAGCGAGAGCAGCAGGTAGCCGCTGAGCATCACGTTCTCGCGGTGGATCGGATCGGGATCCCAGCGCAGGTTGCCGACGAGGTTTTCGTAGCGCCAATAGGTCCAGACCTTCGGCGCCAGGTGTTTGACGATGAGGTTGCGTTGCGCCTCGCCGAGCCAGCCGTCGAAGGCGGTATAGCGGCCGTGGTGGGCGAGCGAGAGCGTCCAGCCGGCCGTGGTGAGTTGGTATCGCCAGGCGGCCTCGCGGAATTGGTCGATGGTGGTGAACCCGTCGAAGGAGTCCAGCGGTTGCAGGGCCAGATCGGCCAGCGGTCGGACGGCCGCCAGCTCGGCGTCGGTCGCCGGGGCCGCCGCGCCGATGGTGGGCTCGGGCCAGTGCACGGACGACAGCACGCGATTCAGTTCACGGCCCCGGGCGCGAGCCGCGTCGTGCCGAATGCGATCACCGATGCCGGCGGCGCCAACGAGCACCGCGACGGCGACGGGGACGGCGACCCGCAGGTCCCCGGATCGGCCGTCCGCCGCGACCGCGGAGAGCACCGCGGCCGTGGCCCACACCAGCGGCGGTCCCAGCACGATCCCGACGAGTAACCAGCCGAACAACGCGATTGCGAACAGGACGAGGGCGACGGGGGTCAGCCACCAGAGGCTGCCCATCGGCAGCCCGGCGCCGGGCAGCGCAAGCCCGACGCCGAGCGCGGACAGGCGATCGCCGCCGAGCACGATCAGCGCGAGTGCCAGGACCTCGACGCCCGCGAGGACCGTGACCGCGCGGCGCACGATCCGGGCGGTGTTCGGCCCGCGGGCCGGTGCCTCGGGGTCGAGCAGGGTCATCGGCCGCTCGGCCAGGGTGGTCATCAGGAGACCAGGTCGCCGAGGCGCCCGCTCTGCACCTTGCGCATCAAAGCCGGGCTGATCCGCTCGGCCATCGCGGCGCCCTTGGCCAGCCCCGGCAGGATGATGAGCTTCTTGCGGGCCAGGCCTTTCTCGATGGCGGCCACGATCTTCTCCGGTGAGGTGGCCATCGACTTCTTGCGCTTCTTCGGGTCGGCGAAGAAGTCCACCGCCATCGGGGTGGCCACCGCGGCCGGGCAGACGATGCCGATCGTCACGCCCTTCCCACGGTGCTCGTGGTCGACGCTGACCAGGTAGTTGATGACGGCGGCCTTGGTCGCGCCGTACGCGGCCATCTTCTTCGGCGGTACCAGGCCGGTGGCCGAGGCGAGGACGGCGAACTCGCCGCGTCCGCGTTCCAGCATCAGCGCAAGGACGACGTCGACGAGGTTCACCACGCCGAAGTAGTTGACCCGGGTCATCAGTTCGACGTCGGCCAGGGAGACGGAGAACGTCGCGCCCACGCGCGCGATGCCGGCGCTGCCGAGCGCGTGCTCGATCGGGCCGATCGCCTCGATCTGACGGACCGTCTCGGCCAGTGCGGCGCGGTCTGCGACGTCGGTGCTGAACGTCATCACGGCGTCGCCGAACTCGGTCGCGACCGCGTCCAGGTTGTCCTTGGCGACGTCGATGACCGCGACCCGGAAACCGCGCTGCACCAGGCGCCGTGTCGCTGCCAGGCCGATGCCGCTCGCGCCTCCGGTCACCAGAGCGATGGGTTGCGCCATGGTTCCTCCGCGGGTGTGTGTCGGCCAGGATGCAAAACCATTCTGGTACCGGGTGGTACCAATTACCAGGCCCGCGCCGAGGTTCCTGCCAGAACGGCGTGGCGGAGGTCCGTCGGGTCGCACAGCAGCGCCCGCAGTCCGTGGGCACGGCGCAGCCGCAGGTGGCTGTCCACTTCCCAGGTGAACCCCATGCCGCCGTGGTTCTGGATGTCGTCGCGGGCGTTGGTGACTGCCGCGTCCGCCGCGACCAGCAGCGCGCTCGCGGCCAGTTGGGCCGCGTCGGCGTCGGTCAGGGCGGCCAGCAGGCACAGCTGCGTCGCGGCGTCGGCCCGGGTGGCCATGTCGGCGCAGCGCTGTTGGACCATCTGGAACCCGCCGATCGGGCGACCGAACTGCTCCCGTACGGACGTGTGGGCGACGCTGCCCGCGACCGCGGCCTGCGCGATCCCGGCCAGCTGCGCGGCGACGAGCAGTATCGCCAGCGTCCACGGCCGTGTTCCCTCGACGTAGCACTCGACGTCGGAGTCGAGGGTGACCAGCGCCGGCCGGGCGCCGGGGTCCATCGAGTCCGGTGTCGCCGCGATGGCACCGGCAGGCAGCGCGCCCAGCAGCGCGGCCCGGTCGGGGGAGAGCACGAGCCAGGCCCCGGCGTCCTCGCGATCGACCGTCCGGAACGAACCTGACGGTTCATCAGTAGTGAGTATGCCCACGGGGAGCCCGGCCATCACCTCGGCCAGCAGCGGGCTCCCGGTGGCGTGCGCGACCGTCGCGGCGACAGTGGTCCCCAGGTACGGGCCGGGCGTGAGGGTGCGCCCGAGAGCGTGATGGATCAGCGCGAGTTCGCCGGTGCCCAGGCCGAGGCCGCCGGCGTCCTCGGGGATCGCCAGGCCGAACCACCCCTGGGCGGTGGCCTTGTCCCAGACCCCGAGGTCGCGCACCGGACCGTCGGCCCGCGTTCGCAACGAAGCGGCGGCCGCCACCGGGTCCAGCAGGTCGGTCGCCGCGTCGATGATGGCGCGCTGCAGGTCGTCGGGAAGCAGGTCGAGGGGCATGTCGTCACCGCCCCCGCGGGAGGCCGAGGACCCGCTCGGCGACGATGCTGCGCTGCACGTCCTTGGTGCCGGCCGCGATTGTCGTCGCGAACAGGTAGAGGTAGTCGTGGACCCAGGGGCTGCCCTCCTGCAGTCCCTCCAACCCGCGCAGGTCGACCGCAAGCGCGCTGACGCGCTGCTGCAGCTGGGAGAAGAGCAGTCGCACCATCGAGGCCTCGGGGCCGGGCAGCGTGCTGCGCGCGTTGCGGCTGACCACGGCCAGGGTCATCGCGAGGACGGCGTGGGCCTCGGCCCGGGCGGTGGCCAGGCGCTCGGCCCACCCGGCGTCGCAGATCAGCGTCCGGCCGGCGCGGTCGGTTCGGGTACGGGCGAGCTCGACGAGTTCGTCGACCCGGGCGACCAGCTCGACCTGCTCGGGCAGGAAGCCGGTGCCGCGCTCGAAGGACAGCGTGGACATCGCGACGCGCCACCCGTCGTCGATCGTGCCGACAACGTTGGACAGCGGGATGCGGACGTCGTCATAGAAGACCGCGCAGAAGTCGTCATGCCCGGTGATCGTGGTGATCGGGCGTGCCTCGATGCCCGGGGTATCCATCGGGCACACGACCCAGGTGATGCCGTCCTGCCGCCGGGCCCCGGTCGAGGTGCGGACCAGCAGCTCCTGCTGCTGCGCGTGGTGGGCGTAGGACGTCCAGATCTTCTGCCCGTTGACCACGAGGTGGTCACCGTCTACGGCAGCGCGGGTCGACAGCCCGGCCAGGTCGCTACCGGCGCCCGGCTCGCTGAAGCCCTGGCACCAGATCTCCTCGCCGGACAAGATCGCCGGCAGGTGACGCTGCTTCAGCTGCTCGTCGGCGCAGGCAATCAGCGTCGGGCCCGCGTGGGCGTTGCCGACGAAGCAGACGCCGGTCTCGGTCGGAGCGCCGGCCCGGGCGTACTCCGAATACCAGATGACCTGCTGCACCAGGGAGAGCCCGCGGCCGCCGTACTCGGCGGGCCAGCTGATGCCGGCCCAGCCCGCGTCGAACTGGCGGCGTTGCCAGGCGCGGTCGAACTCCACCATGGCCCGGCCGTCGTACGGGCGCCGCTCGCGCGGGGCGTTCTCCGCCAGCCAGGTGGCGACCTCGTCGCGGAACGCCCGCTCCCCGGCGGTCAGCGTGAGGTCCAACAGCGCTCCCGGTTCGGCGGAGTTCGACAACAGTGAAGATGATTTTATGTATTTCGCTGGGGTTGCGCTAGCACTGCTCGGTGGGCGCCTCGACGGGAACGGGGTCGCTGATGACGCTCACCCGGCCGGTCGAGCCGTCCAACTCGACGACCTGACCGGTCCGCAGTCGATGGCTCGCGCCGGGAACGGCGACAACGCAAGGAATCCCGCATTCACGCGCGACCACGGCCGCGTGCGACATCTGGCCACCGGTGTCGGTGAGCACACCGGCGGCGAGCCCGAAGTAGGGGGTCCACCCCGCATCGGTGAAGGCGGCCACCAGGATCTCGCCCGGCTCCAGATCGATGAGGTCATCCGGGTCGAGAATGCGGACCGTCCCGCGCACGACCCCGGCGGACACCCCGATGCCGGAGGCAGTGTCACCGCTGCGCAGTCCGTCGTCCGGGGCTTCGGGGACCCAGTTGCCGGAGAAGAATGCCGGGACCCGCACCGTGCGGAGCAGGTCGCGCTGCGCACGTCGAAGCGTGACCTGCTCACACGCATCCGCGGGGAGGACGAGCAGCTGATCCAGCGTCAGATAGAACGCATCCTCGGGTGCATTCAGCAGCCCGGCGGCCGCGAGTCGACGGCCGCGTTCGAGCGCGGTCAGGCGGTAGGCATGCGCGCCGCGCACCCAGGCGTCGCGGGCGAGCTCCCGGGAGTGGTGCAGCCGATGGCACCGGGCCGCGATCGGACGCAGCGGTGCCCTCACCGACACGGGCGCGTCGAAGGCTCGGGCCGGTGCCTGTGCGGTCTTGGCCACCACGTCGAGAAACCGGTGCGGCGCGATGGCGAAGACCTCGCCGGCCAGTTCGAGCTCGCGCGGCCCGCGGTGCCCGTGCTCGGCGACGGCGGCGCGCAGTCGACCGGTGAAAGCCGAGTGCGTCCGGTCGAGGACATCCAGTGCCGCATTCCCCGCACCGAGGGCAGCGGTCACCGCCTGCCGCAGCGCGGGGTCGGCCCGCAGCTCACCGGCCAACGACGTAGTGGCACGCAGCGCGGCGGCGCTCGCCAGGTCGCCGTCGTCGGCGCGGTCGGTCATCAGCGACCCCAAACCGTGGTCGGACAATGCCCCGGTCACCGACGCGACGAACGCGGCCGCGTTGGACGACACGGCGGACGCGTCGACGCAGATGTCGTGGCTGAGGCTGAGGCGACCGAGCAGTTGCTCGTCGGTGAGTTGCCGCAGCGCCGCGGGAACGCGGAAGACCCCGCGCGCCTGACGATCAACGCGCTCGGCCTCCCCGCGCACGGCCGCGATCGAACGGATCGCGGCGACGCCGATGCGGGCTTTGTCCCGGGTCGAGAGCTTGACCTGAGGCGCCGTCACTTCGACCCCACCGAAAAGCGCTTCCCAACCCGAGGACCCGGACGAGCCCGGCATCGCGTTGGCCAGTGCCAGGATCACGGACAGGTTCGCGAACACGCCGTGGCCGAAGGACGCGGTGGAGCGGTCGGCCACGAGGTCGGCGATGTGCCGGGGGAGCTTGACGAGGTCGCCCATCGCCGCACCCGCGGTGCGCATGGAATCCATGGCGAGCTCGAGAGACAGCGGCGTCAGCGGACCCGGCATGGCCTCGGAGGTGTTGGCCGAGGTGAAGGCCGGGATGGCCGGATCGACCAGCGAGTCGAACTCCCCGTTCAGCCCGGCCGGCCCGGCCGGGTGCATGCCCGGCGACGGTGGTAGCTCCGGATGTACCCGGCCGCGATAGCCAAAGGGCGAACGCCGCGGCAGGGCACGCCCGAGGATGTAGGTCCGCCCGGCGCTGGCGCGGGCGAAGTCCTCGACGCACTCCCGCGAGGTCCAGCCGCACCGGAAGCCGAGCTCGTCCAGTCGCGGGGTGTCGACGATCGGGAACCACAGCATGCCGCGGAAGCTGCCGGGGTCGAGGTCGCCCAGGCCGGTCTTCCAGAGCCCGGCGACCAGCTTCTCCAACGTGCTGCGGGAGAGTTCGACGTACCGGCGGCCGAGGATCTCGGCGATCTCCCGCATCGCGACGGTGTCCGGCGCGGCCAGATTCACCGGCCCGGACCAGCGCTCGCCGACAGCGCGGGCGAAGAACCGCCCGACATCTTCCGGATGCAGGAACTGCATCGTGTTCGTGTAGCCGCGCACACCGGGCAGGACCGGTGACGCGAAGTTCTCCGCGATGATGTTGTCCGCCTGCCGCCCGATCACGGTGCCGGCGCGGATCATCAGTGCGTCCAGGCCGCTGGCCATGATCAGCTGCTCGGCCTCGAGCTTGTGCACCGAGTAGGCGCTGTCCGGGTCGGGACGCTGGGGTGAGCTCTCCAGCAGCCGCGGCGGATTGTCCTGGTGGCAGCCGTACGACATGACGCTGGAGGCGAAGACCAGCCGTTTCACGCCGTGCCGATTCATCGCATCGATGACGTTTCGGGTGCCCCCGATGTCGATGCCGTGGGTGATCGAGACGTCCTTGTTCGGGTACAGGTTCCACGCCAGGTGGACCACGGCGTGCATGCCCTCGACGGCGTCGCGCACCTTCCGCACGTCGCGGATGTCGGCGGCCCGGTAGTCGGACATGCCCGGCGGCAGCCGGTCGGGCCGGGTGCGGGACAGCCCGACGACCTCATGGCCGTGCATGGCCAACCGCCGGACGACGTCCCGCCCGAACACCCCGGACGCGCCGGTGACCAGAACCTTCACGCACTGACTCCCATGTACTCCGCGAAGATCGCCGAACCGTCCAGTTCGCCGGGCTCGCCGCTGAACACGACGCGCCCGTGGTTGAGCAGGAAGACGTAGTCGGCGACCTCCAGCGCCCGGGTGACGTACTGCTCGACGAGCAACAGCGCGGTGCCCCGGGCGGCCAGGTCGCGCAGGAAGGCGAAGATCTCGTCGACGATCTTCGGGGCCAGCCCCATGCTGACCTCGTCGAGCAGCACGTACGTCGGCCGGCTGACGTAGGCCTTGGCCAGCGCGAGCATCTGCTGCTCGCCCCCGCTCATCGTCCCGGCGACCTGGGACAGCCGCTGGCCCAGTCGCGGGAACGCGGCGGTCGCCTTCTCGACGGCATCGGCGATCCCGCGTCCGCGCGCCTGCACGAGCAGGTTCTCTTTCACCGTCAGCGACGGGAACACGCCGCGGCCCTCGGGCACGTGGCAGATGCCCGCGCGCGCCACCGCATCGGGGCTGCGCGGATACGGCTCTGCGTCCAGCGTCATGGTGCCGCCGGTGGGGCGCAGCAGTCCGCTGGCCAGCCGCAGGGTGGTCGTCTTGCCGGCGCCGTTGGGTCCGAGCAGCGCGACAACGCTGCCGCGGGGGACCCACAGCGACAGGTCGCGCAGCACCGTCACCCCGCCGTAGCCGGCCTGCACGTTCGTCAGCTCCAGCACGTCAGGCCTCCTGCAGCCGGGCGTGGACCGGGCCGCCCTTGGCGCGCAGCTCGTCGCGCGAACTGCCCAGGGCGCCCGGTCCGAGCGGGCTTGCCGTCGCCGACCGGCCGGTGAGCAGCACGGCAAGGATCGCGGCCAGGCCGAAGCCGGGCAGGAAGTACTGGGTGGTGTTCGGGTCGCTGATGTAGCCGTACGGCAGCGTCAACATGGCCGCGGCGAACAGCGGTGCGCTGACCCGGCCCCGGCCACTGATCGCCAGCACCGAAAGCCACAGCAGCGACGACAGCGGGAAGAAGGCCTGGCTGGACGTCGACAGGCCCTGGGCACCGAGCAGGGCACCGGCGATCGCGGCCATCCACGCCGAGATGCAGAACACCAACACCTTGGTGACGTTGACGCTGAGGCCGGCGGTGGACAGCGCCGTGGGGCTGTCCGCCATCGCCTGCAGCAGGCGGCCCAGCCGGCTGCGGCTGATCGCCACCACCAGCCACAGCGCGGCCACCGCAATGGCGAGCAGCACGTAGTAGAAGGCGCGATCGGAGCGGAAGCCGTCCGGCCGGGCCACCGCCCGGTTGTTCAGCTTCCCGAACATGAACGTCGTGGTGTACAGCAGTTGCTGGACGAGCACACCGAACCCGAGGGTCGCGAGCGCGAGGTAGAGCCCGGACAGCCGGATCGCCGGCAGTGCCACCAGCGCGCCGGCCGGGACCGCCACCAACCCGACCCCGATCAGCGCGAGGGCCCACGGCACGCCGGAGTTCTGCAGGTGGTGGAAGGTCGTCCCGCCGAGCGCCGCGAACGCGGCATGGCACAGCGAGATCTGGCCCGACGTGCGGACCAGCAGATTCAACGAGGCGAACAGCACCACGAACGCGGCGGCGCCGGCGTAGAGCGGCAACCGCGCGCCGACCAGGTCGGGCACCAGGATCGCGCCCACCAGCGCGATCGCGAGCAGGGGGAGCTTGGCCGGGCGCGGAATCGGATCCAGTGGCGGGGGCAGCCGCCGGTCGGCGCCCGCGGCGCCCAGCCGGCTCGTCCGGACCGCGATCAGCACTACCACCAGGACCAGGAAGGGCACCGACCCGGGCAGCCCGGACAGCGACTCGTAGGTGGCGGTCCACTTGCCGACCAGCGCCTGCGCGACGCCGATGCCCAGACCACCGAGCAGCGTCAACGGCAGGCTGCGGAACAGCCCCACCGCCGCGGCACCGAACGCCTGCAGCACCAGCAGGCTGAGGAAGAGCGAGTCCAGGCCGGCGGTCGGCGCGATGAGGATTCCGGACAGTGCGGCGAACACCGATCCGGTCACCCAGGCGGTCCGCCGGACCAGCGCGGTGCTGGTACCGGCCAGCGCGAGCAGGTCGGGGTTGTCGACCACCGCGCGCATCTGCGTGCCGAGCGCGGAGAACCGGAAGAAGGCGACCAGGCCGCCCACCGTGCCCAGCGCGATCAGGAACGTCGCGAGTTGGTCGTAGCCGACGACGATGCCGGCGAGCGGGAATCCGTGCGTGGGCAGGAAGCCGGGGAAGACCAGCGGCGTCGCGCCGTAGTGCGCGATCAGCAGGCCGACGATGCCGATCTGCAGACCGATCACCGCAACGACCTTGTAGGCGACCGTGGTCTCGGCCAGGCGCCGGGCCAGCAGTTCCAGCAGCAAGCCGAAGACCGGCGCCACCAGCCCGAGGACGACGATCAGCGACAGCCAGGCCGGCAGACCCTGCTTCTCCCGGACTTCGAAGTACGCGTAGGCGCCGAGTGCGCCGGTCGAACCGTGGGCGAGGTTGAACACGCCGCTGGTGACGTAGGTCAGCGTCAGGCCGGTCGCGGTGAGCGCGTAGACCGCGCCGCTGACCAGGCCGACGACGAGGACGGCGAGATAGGCGTTCACCGGCCGCAGATTCCGCAGCCGGCGGCGTCGTCCGGGGCCGGTTCGATCGGCTTCCCCGCGAGCAGCGGGCACTCCGGCAGGTGTGCGCGCGTCATGCCCGGCGCGCGTACCAGGCCGCCGCTCGGCACCGACATGTCAGCCACGGCTTCGCCGGCCCGGGTCGGCCGGGCCAGCGCCGCGAACTGCACCGCACGTCGCGCGGCGACGCGCCGCCGCGCCCGAGCGACGACGCGGCCGGACAACAGCCAGTACAGCGCCACCGCGGCCGTGGCGACGTCGAGCCAGGGCAGCTGCTTCGATGTCCGACCGTGGCCGGCGGCCTGATACCAGCACACGGTGAGCAGGATCAGGCAGGCCCCGCCGGCGGCCGCGACCAAGCGGGCCTCGCGCGGCAACCAGGGCAGAGCCGGGGTCCGGGTGGGGGCGGCCATGTGCTCAGGCCTCACCGCGCGAACCCGGCGAGGCGGCCACCCGGTGCCGGGCCCGCCCGTCATCGATCGGCGCTGCGGGCGGCTCGGGCGTGGGCAGCGCCACCCCGGCGTCGTGCAGCGCACGCAGCACCTCGGTCTGGGCGAGGATTGCCGCCTCGACAGCGTCCATCTTGCGCCACTCGTCGCGCAGGTCGGCCGAGAGCCACAGCGTGGTCGCGGTGGCCAGCGCGAAGATCCCACCGAGACCGCAGGAGATCAGGTACGGCAACTGGCCGGCGACGATGCCCTGGCCGCTGACGCCGTACCAGCCGTCAACGAGCAGCACCACGCCGACCACACCCGACAGGACGGCCAGCGCGCGGTCCGGCTGCGAGCGGAGGAAGGTCAGCGGGTCCACGGCAGGGCCTTTCGCAGGACGGCGAACAGACCGCTCGAGCCGAGCAACGCGGCGCCGGCGAGCACGAGGATGAGATAGCAGGACAGCACCGTCCCGGAGACGCCGGTCCGCGCCACGACCCGGTCGGCCTGAGGCTGCATCAGATCGACGGTTCGCGGGGCCGAGCTGAGCGCACCGGTGCTGGGCCCGACGGCGGTGCCGGGCAGGGCCGCGTTGTCGATACCGGTGGCGCCGGGCGCGGCGGCGGCGGTATCGGTCGGCGCGGTCGAGGTAGCGGCGCTCTGGTCGAAGCTCTGCGCGTCGGCGTTCGCTGACACCTGCCCGAAGATGTAACGGGTGATGACCGGGACGCCGCTCTGCGGGTCCTTCTGGGTCAGGCTGATCTGCACGCCGGCCGAGGTGATGCTGGTCTTGGTCTGGCTCTGCGTGATGTAGGTGAGTTCGATCCCCGCTTGCTTCAGGATCGTGTTGAGCGCGGTCACGTCGACCGGTGTGCTTTGGCCCGGCGCACCGGTGAACCCCTTCGGGCCGAACGCCGCAGGGGTGCCGGCCACCGAGACCGTCCCGATCGTGAACGAGCTGGCCGGGGTGAACACCCCGCCGGGGGTGACCGTGCCGGTCGCGTTCGCGATGAGCCCGGACAGCTGAAGCAGGCCGCCACCGACGCTGACCCCGGTCGCGTCCGACGTCGCGACCGCCGTGGTGGTCCCCGCCGGGTTCTGCCCGGCCCCGGCGGTGGCTGCGACGTGCGCGACCGAGACCCCCACCCCGCCCTGCACGCTGGAGCTGCCGGACTCCCCCTTTGCGGAGGCGCTGGTCGGTGTGCAACTGGAGGTCATCGTGTACGGCAGCCGCCCGGGTAGCCCGGCGCCCTCGGTATCGGGGACGCTCACCGACTGCGTGTCACCGGCGCACCGCGCGTTCGCCACCAGCGGGTAGCCCGGCATTGCGAACGGCAACTGGTGACCCTGGTCGGCCGCCAGACCGCCGATGAGGCCCGGCGCGGAGACGGCGAGATCCCCGGGGTAGGGGTAGCTGGAGAACGCCTGCTGATTGACCGAGGACGAGCTGGCCTGGGCCACCGGGGCCGACAGGTCGATCGGCGTCTGGGCGACAGGGAACTGGTCGGAGGACATCATCAGCCGCAGGCCGACTGCCGCCGCGCCGGCCTGGTAGCTGCCGGCCGCCCGCGCGCTGTCCTGCCCGGCCCCGACCGCCCCGATGGTGCCGACCGCGATCAGGGTCAGCGCCCCGGCGGCGCGGGTCGCGCGGCGTCTCGTCATGGTCGACATGCCGTCCTCAGTCCGTTCGGTGTCTGCCATGCTGCGCCATCCGTGGCCTGCATGACGAACCAGCACTTGGAGTCCGGGGTGGGCGCGCCGCTGGTGAGATTGATGGGCGGGACCAGGCCGCCCAGGGTCTCGTTGCGGATCCCGCCTGCGGCCTTCATCAGCGCGGCCGAGGTGACCGTCGCGTCGGTCTTGCCGACCACGTGGAGGAAGCGCTCGAACAACAGGCCGGCGGTCCAGCCGAGGGGCGCCGCCGGCCCGGCGGGCCGGGAGCCACCGTAACGTGCGAAGGCTGTGACATAGCGTTTGTAGGTGGGGTTCTCGGCGTCCTTACCGGTCAGACAGCAGAACGGCATCGTGGGCAGCTGAAGCCGGATGTTGCCGAGGCCCGGCTTCGTTTGGGTGTCGGGATTGACGCTTGCGTAGAGCTGTACCCACCTCGGGTTGAATCCCTGGCGTGCGCAGGACTGGCCAATGCGCTGCAGCCCGGACGGATCGACGATGGCCATCGCGGTAGTCACGCCGGCGGCCTTCATCGCCGAGCATTCACTGGTGAAGTCCAGCTGCGTTAGGCTGATCTGCTTGGTGTAGGCCAGGTCGAGCCCGTTCTTCGTAGCGTATTGATCGTCGACGATCCAGGTCTTCCCGTCGGCGCAGGCGCGCGCCTCCTGGCAGTAGAGGAAGCCGAACTTGTTGTTCGCGGTGCCGGCGTGGGCCGCCTCGTAGGCGATCGCCCAGATGCTGCTCTGCGGCGCGGCGCATTGATTGACGAAGGCGCGGGACTCGTTGTAGACGGACGAGCCGCAGTCGCCGCCGATCGACGGGACGCCTTTGCTCTCCAGGTAGGACCGGTAGCCGGCCGCGGTGAGGGTCGCCATCGAGCCGACCAGCGCGACGGCACCGTCGTTCTCCACGCAGCCGCGGACCTCGGCGAGGGCCACATTCGGGTCCGACCCGGAGTCCTTCACCAGCAGCCGGATCTGGTGGCCGTTCACGCCGCCGCCCGCGTTCACGTCCCCGACCCAGGCTTGCAGACCGTTCACACCCTGGGCGATGGCCGCGCCGGGCGGTCCGTCGAGCTCGGAGACCGAACAAATGGTGATCGGCTTGTTGTCGGTCTTGACCGCGGCCGTTGCGGTGCGCCCGGTGCCCGCGGTGTTGCCCTTGATCGGCGTGCTGCCGGGCGCCGGTGACGGGGTGCTCGCCTGCGGCCCGGGCCGGGCCGATAGGCCACCGGCCGGCGTGGCGACGCGTGGCACCGCGACCGCGACGGGGGCAGTTGCCGCAGTGCCGGAGTCAACAGCGGCGCGCTCGCCGCTGGAGGGCGCGCCGATGCCGCTGGAGTCCCGGCCGAGCGTGGTGGTCGAGCCATGGTTCAGCGCGGTCAGCTCGGCCTGGGTCAACCGTGACCCGCAGCCGGCCAGCAGGGTCAGACCCAGCGCGCCGGGCAGCACCACGCGCAGAGCTCGCCCGCCCCTGGACTTGGCCGTCACTGTCGGCATGTCGGCTTCAATCCGTTCGGGACCTGCCAGGCGCCGCCATTGCGGGCGACCATGGTGAACCAGCATCTGGAGTCCGGCGTTTTCTGACCGACAGTCAGATTGATCGGGGCCACGGATCCGCCGAGCGTCTCATGCTTGATCTGGCCGGCGACTTTCAACAGGGCCGCGGAGGTGACGGTGGGAGTGGTCTTGGCGACGTCGGTGAGGAAGCGCTCGAACAGCAGGCCGGCGGTGAAGCCGATGACGGCCGCCGGGCCGGCGGGCCTGCTGCCCCCGTAGCGCTGGAAGTCGGTCACGTAGCGCTGGTACGCGGCGTTCTGCGCGTCCTTGCCGGTGACGCAGCAGAACGGCATGACCGGCATCTCCAGCCGGATGTTCCCGAGCCCGGCCTTCGTGGGGGTGTCCGGGTTCACGCTCGCGTACGGCTGGGTCCAGATCGGGTTGAATCCCTGCCGTGCGCACGACTGGCCGAGCCGCTGCAGGGCGGATGGGTCGGCGACGGTGAGCACGGTGGTCGCGCCGGCGGCCTTCATCGCCGAGCACTCACTGGTGAAGTCCAGCTGCGTCAGGCTGAACACCTTGGTGTAAACGAGGTTGAGGCCGTTCTTCTCGGCGAAGCGCTCCTCTATCTCCCAGTGCTTACCCTCGGCGCACGTCTGCGCCTCCTGGCAGGTCAGGAAGGCGAACTTGTTGTTCGCTGCGCCCGCGTGGGCCGCCTCGTAGGACAGGGCCCAGTAGTTGTTCTCGACCGTGGCGCACTGATTGAACAGAACGGGGGAGTCGTTCCAGGCACTCGACCCGCAGTCGCCGCCGATCGCCGGTACGCCCTTGCTCTGCAGGTAGGGCATCATGCCGCGGCTGGTGAACGGCGCCATCGACGCGACGAGGGCGACCGCGCCCTGGTTCTCCACGCAGTCGCGGGCGTCGGCGAGCGCGACGTTCGGGTCGGAGCCGGAGTCCTTGACCATCAACCGGATCTGATGCCCCGCCACTCCGCCGTGCGAGTTCACGTCGCCGACCCAGGCCTGCGCCCCGTTCACGCCCTGCGCCAACGCGGCGCCGGCCGGTCCGCCGAGCTCGGAGACCGAGCAGATGGTGATCGGCTTGTTGTCGGTGCGCGGCGCGGCCGCCGCGGCGCCGGTGCTCGTCGCGCTGCCCGCGTTGTTGTTCTTGGTCGAAGGCGTAGCGGTGCCCGGCACCGGCAACGTGCTGCTGCTCGGACCGGGGCGCGGTGCGGTGCCACCGGCCGTTGTCGGAAGGGGTAGGGCGCTCGGTGCGGCCACGCCCGGGTTGGTAGCCGTCGAACCGGTGGCGGTGCCCGTCGCAGCGCCGGTTCCGCCGGCGTCCTCGGTGACCGTGGTGACCGAGCCACCGTTGAGCGCGATCAGCTCACCCTGGCTCAGCCGCGACCCGCACCCCGCCACGAGGGCGAGGCCGAGGGCCCCGGGCAGGACCGCGCGGAGAACGCGGGAACGGCGCGCAAACATGCAGCTCCTGGGGCCGGGAAACGGGGAGCGTCACAGCTCGTTCGCTGCCTTCGGACGATACGTGGTGCAGCCCGCTTCGGGAAGACGATAGTGAAGATGATTTGTAGGGATGGGGCTCAAAGTCAAGCGTTACGGGCGACCAATAGCGAAAAACATCTACACAGTTATGCTTCGTCCAGGCTTGTGAACGGAGGAGCGAGGGCAGTGGAGGAAAAGGTGGCCGATTCGGTTCCCGTGCTGGTGCAGGTGGCCGACGGCGTGGGCACGATCTCGCTGAATCGTCCGCATCGCCACAACGCGATCGACGACGACACCCACGACCGGCTGGTCGAGGCGTGGGACGAGGTCCTCGCCGACCCACGCGTCCGCGTCGTCCTGATCCGGGGCGAGGGCCCCTCGTTCTGTTCCGGGCGGGACACCGCCCAGCTCGGCGAGCGCGTCGCGGGGGAGAGCGACCTGTCCTTCGTCCGGCGGCATCAGCTGATCCGCGAGACCCAGCTGACCTCTGCGAAGCCGGTGATCGCCGCGGTCCGCGGCGCGACCTTCGGCGGAGGGCTGGAGATGGCGTTGGCCGCCGACATCCGCATCGCGGCGAGCGACGTGAAGATGGCCTTCCCGGAGATTCGGTTCGGGCTGATGCCCGACACCGGTGGCACCCCGTTGACCACAATGCTGGCCGGGCCGTCACGGGCGAAATGGCTGGCGATGAGCGGCCGACCGATCGACGCCGCGCGCGCGTTGGCCTGGGGGTTGGTCGACGAGGTCGTCGAGCCGGAGGAGCTGGACAAGGTCGCGGCCGATTTCGCCGCGCAACTCGCCGAGTCCTCGTCCGAGGCGCTGTCGATGATCAAGAGCGCGGTCGACGGCATGTGGGCGGACGCGGTCCGGGCCGCCCTGCGGGCGGAGCTGCTCTCGCAGGTCGCGCTGTTCGCGGGCGAGGACTATCAGGCGCGCAAGCGGGCCGGACTGACCGACACTCATCCGGTCCTGCGCAACTCTCGAGACGAGGATTCCCATGCGTGACGCGGTAATCGTGGACGCCGTTCGGACCCCGGTCGGCAAGCGGAACGGAGCACTGGCTGACGTGCACCCGGTCGACCTTTCGGCACTGGTGCTCAACGAGCTCGTGCGTCGGACCGGCGTCGACCCGGCCGAGGTCGAGGACGTCATCTGGGGCGTCGGTGGGCAGTACGGCGAGCAGGGCTTGGACACCGCGCGCCAGGCGGTGCTCGCGGCGGGGTGGCCCGAGGACGTGCCGGGAGTGACCATCGACCGGCAGTGCGGCTCCTCGCAGCAGGCAATCCACTTCGCCGCGCAGGCGGTGCTGTCCGGCGACCATGACGTCGTCGTGGCCGGCGGCGTGGAGTCGATGACGCGCGTGGCGATGGGCATCACCGTCACCGCGCAGAGCAACCCGTATACGTCGCAGGGTTGGCAGGCCCGCTACGGCAGGTTGCCCAACCAGGGCATCGGCGCGGAGATGATCGCCGAGCGGTGGGGTCTGTCGCGCACGCAGCTCGACGAGTTCTCGGTGCGCAGTCACGAGCTGGCGGCAGCGGCGCAGGATCGCGGTTTGTTCGACGACGAGATCGTTCCCGTGGGTGAGTTCAGTACCGATGAGGGTGTGCGCCGCGGCGGGAGCGTCGAGAAGCTGGCGGGCCTCAAGACCGTTTTCAAGCAGGACGGTGTCATCCACGCCGGTAACGCCTCGCAGATCTCCGACGGCGCGGCCGCGCTGCTGGTGATGAGCGCAGAGAAGGCGCGGGCCCTGGGTCTGACGCCGATGGCGCGCTATCACACCGGTGTGCTGGCCGGGGCCGATCCGATGATCATGCTGACCGCGCCGATTCCCGCGACGGAGAAGGCGCTCAAACGCAGCGGCCTCTCGATCGGGGACATCGGCACCTTCGAGGTCAACGAGGCGTTCGCGCCGGTGCCACTGGCGTGGGCGGCGGACCTGGGAGCCGATGCGCAGCGACTCAACCCCAATGGTGGCGCGATCGCGATCGGGCACCCGATCGGCGGCTCCGGCGCGCGGATCGCGACCACGCTGTTGCACCACATGCGCCGCGAGGGCATCCGCTACGGGCTGCAGACCATGTGCGAGGGCGGCGGGCAGGCCAACGCCACCATCTTCGAATTGCTCGGCTGAGCCCGCGATGGAGATCTCGGGTAGGTCCGCGCTGGTGACCGGCGGTGCCGGTGGCCTCGGCGAGGCGACGGTGCGCCGGCTGGTGGCCGAGGGCGCCAGGGTGGTCATCGCGGACCTTTCCGATGACCGCGGCGCGAAGCTCGCCGCCGATCTCGGTGATGCCACGGTGTACGTGCGCACCGACGTCACCGACGAGGCTTCGGTCGGTGCGGCGCTCGACGCCGCGGCCGGCCTCGGCGAACTGCGGCTCGTGGTGAACAGCCACGGCGGGCCGGTGGCCGGCATGCGGGTGCTGAACAAGGACGGCTCCCCGATGCCGCAGGAACTGTTCGACCGCACCGTGGCGCTCTACCTGTCCGGCACCTTCCAGGTGCTGCGGCTCGCCGCGGCCCGGATGGCGGGGCTCGACCCGCTGGACAGCGGCGTGCGCGGACTCGTGGTGAACACCGCGAGCATCGCGGCCTTCGAGGGCCAGGTCGGGCAGAGCGACTACAGCGCGGCCAAGGCCGGCGTGCACGGGCTGACCCTGGTGGCCGCTCGTGACCTGTCCGCCGTCGGCATCCGCGTGGTGACGATTGCGCCGGGCACGTTCTTCACCCCGGCGTTCCGGATGGAGGAGGAGCAGGCCCAGGAGTTGTGGGGCAAGACCGTGCCGTTCCCCAAGCGGATGGGCCGCGCCGCCGAGTACGCCGACCTGGTCGCCTTCCTCGCCCGCAACGACTACGTCAACGGCGAGACGATTCGCATCGACGGCGCGCAGCGGTTCGGGCTGAGATAGGCCGGTGCACCCGGGAATCTTCGCCGCGTCGCGGCCGCAGCACGCTGCCGTGGTGCTGCATCCGTCCGGCGCGACGCAGACCTATGCCGAACTCGATGCCGCGGCCAACCGGATCGCGCACGTGATGCGCGAGCTGGGCCTGACCCGGGGCGACCGCATCGCGATCCTGTTGCCCAACCATCCGCGGTACCTGGAGATCGCCTGGGCCGCGCAGCGCAGCGGCCTGTACTACGTGCCGGTGAACCACCACCTCACGCCGGCCGAGACCGCCTACATCGTCTCCGATTGCGGGGCGCGACTGCTGGTCGGCAGTGCGGACCTGCTCGCCGTTGTCGCGGCCGAGGCATCCGACGTTGAGCACGTCGTCACCGTCGACGGGGACCTGCCGGGTGCGCACCGCTACCACCAACTGTGCGCCGCACAATCTGCTGAACCATTGCCCGACGCCGCCGAGGGCGCTTGGATGTTCTACTCCTCCGGCACCACCGGGCGACCCAAGGGCATCGTGCCCGGCGCGGTCGGCGCACCGCTCGGCACGGTCACCCCGTTCGACCGCATCGTGCGGGATCGCTTCGGTTACGACGACGACCTGCGCTACCTGGTGTCCGCGCCGCTGTACCACGCCGCACCGCTGGGCTGGTCCATGGCCGCGCACCGGGTGGGCGGCACCGTGGTGGTGCTGGAGTCCTTCGACGCCGAGCAGTGCCTCGCCGCGATCGAACAGCACCGCATCACCCACGCGCAGTTCGTGCCCACCCACTTCGTGCGGATGCTCAAGCTGCCGGAAGCGGTGCGCAATGCCTACGACCTGAGCAGCCTGCAGGTGGTCATCCACGCCGCTGCACCCTGCCCGGTCGAGGTCAAAGAAGCGATGATCGACTGGCTGGGTCCGATCGTCACCGAGTTCTACTCCGGCAGCGAGGGCATCGGCTTCTGCATGATCTCCACCGACGAATGGCTCGCCCACCGCGGCTCCGTGGGCCGGCCCGCGCTCGGCATCCCGCACATCCTGGACGACCAGGGTCGGGAACTGACGTCGGGTCAGGTCGGGGAGATCTGGTTCGAGACCCCGGCAACCTTCGCCTACCACGGCGATCCGGACAAGACCGCCGGGGCGTGGAACGACCGCGGTTGGGCCACCTTCGGTGACCTCGGTTCGCTCGCCGACGACGGTTACCTCTACCTCGCCGACCGTCGGGCCGATCTGGTGATCAGCGGCGGGGTGAACGTCTACCCGCGCGAGGCCGAGGACGTGCTGATCCTGCACCCGGCCATCATCGACGTGGCCTGCGTCGGCGTCCCGGACACCGAATACGGCCAAGTACTCGTCGCTGCGGTACAACCCGCTGTGGCGGCAGCGTCCGGGGAGGACCTGCTCACCGCGTTGGACGGATTTGTGCGTGAGCGGTTGTCGGGATTCAAGTGCCCCCGCCGTTACGTCGTGCTGGAGGAAATCCCACGCTTGCCAACCGGCAAGGTGCTGCGGCGCGAACTTCTGTCGGTGCTCGAGAACCACGCCACATGATGCCGAGGTAACGTCCACGGCCATGAACGGGGAACTGAGCCGACGGCGATTCCTGGTGCTCGGCGGTCTCGGCGTCGCGGCGACGACCTCGTGGGCGATGGGCCGCGGCGCCCCGGCAGGCGCTGCCGACCTGGCGGAACCGCCGGTACTGCGCAGCCATCGGGGTCGGCTCGAGGTCACGCTGGTCGCCGCGCCGGGGGTGCGACTGGCTGGGCGCGACACTCAAGCCCTGGGCTATAACGGCAGGTCACCGGGCCCCACGCTGCGGGTACGGCCGGGTGACGAGCTCGCCCTGCGGTTGACCAACAACCTGAGCACCCCGACGAACCTGCACACCCACGGACTGCGTGTGTCCCCGCAGGGCAACGCCGACAACCCGTTCGTCATGGTCGACCCCGGCGCCTCGTTCGACTACCGCATCCAGATCCCGAAGGACCACCCGGTCGGCACCTTCTGGTACCACCCACACCACCACGGCACCACAGCGGACCAGATCTTCGGTGGCCTGGCCGGCGCGTTGGTGGTCGCGGCCGAACCGGACCTGTCCGTGACCCGCGAGCGTGTGCTGGTGATCACCGACACGACGCTGACCAAGGACGGACACGTCGCCGATCCCGGCGGGATGGGCCGGATGATGGGCCGGCGCGGGGACCTGGTTCTGGTCAATGGCGAACACCGGCCCACCCTGGCGGCGACCACCGGCACCACACAGCGCTGGCGCATCGTCAACGCCTGCGCGTCGCGGATCCTGCGGCTCCACCTGACCGGCCCCGGGCTGCACCAGATCGCGCTGGACGGGATTTACCTGCACCGGCCCCAGTCGGCCGGCGTCGTGTTGCTGTCCCCCGGCAATCGCGCGGACTTCTTGGTCAGCCCCGAAGCGCCGGGGCGCTTCGAGCTGCGCACCGAACCTCGCCCGCCCGAGGAGGACAACGGCAGCGGGCCGACGAACGCACCGGCACCCAAGCCGATCCGGCTGGCCACGCTGGCGGTCACCGGGTCCCGTCGCCGCGCACCGTCTCTGCCCACCGCCCTCCCGGCGGCACCCGCCATCACCGGTCCGGTGCACGGCAACCGCAAGATCACCTTCGAGATGACCATGGGTGGCATGGGCCTGGGCGGTCTGCTCCCGGACGGTATGGGCATGGGCGACGGCGGCATGGCCTGGACCATCGACGGGCGCAGCTTCGACCCCAAACGCGACGACCAGAAGGTCCGGGCGGGGGACGTCGAGGAGTGGACGATCGCCAACGACAGCCCGATGGATCACCCGTTCCACCTGCATGTGTGGGGTTTCCAGGTGGTGGCCGACAGCAGCAACAACCCGGTCTCCGGCACGGCGCAGGACGTCGTCATGGTGCCCGCGAACGGTTGGGTGCGCGTCCGCGTCGCGTTCACCGGCTTCACCGGGCGCACCCTCTACCACTGCCACGTCGCCGACCACTCCGACGCCGGGATGATGGCGACCGTCAACGTCAGCTGAGGCCCGGGTCAGCCCGGCAGGGCCTTGGTCGGGCTCTGCGGGACCGACGGTTTGTTCGGGATGGACGGCTTGGTCAGCTTCGGGTCGCGGAAGAAGACCGGCAATTCGGTGATCTTCTTACCGAGCACCTTCTGCAGCGCGATCGCGGCGGCGGCATAGCCGGCAGCGACACCGGTCTCACCGGCGCCGCTGGGCACCAGGCTGCCGTCGTCGATGACGATGAACTCGGTCTCCGGCGGGGTGTCCCACTGGCGGGTCCAGTAGTAGTCGTCCCAGCCGCCCTGGACCGGAAGACCGTCCTGATAGTCCAGCGCCTCGGCGAACGCGGCGGAGATTCCGTCCATCATGCCGCCCATGAACTGGGCCTTACACGCGTCCGGGTTGATCGGGATGCCCATGGCGCCGGCGAAGATCGCCTTGGTGATCCGCGGGCCGATGCCACCGTGCCTTGCCTTTTCCGCGACCGCTGCCGGCCGGTTGTCGATCTCCATCAGGCAGGCCAGCTGGCATTTGTACTCAGTGTGGATGCCGATCGCCTGCGCCGTGCCGGGCGGCATCGTGCGGCCCCAGTCACCGCGCTCGGCGACCGCGTCGAGCGCGGCCACCATGCCCGGGTTCTTCGCGAACGCCCGCCGGAACCGGTACCCGTCCATGCCGAAGGCCTCGGCAATGTCCTCCACCAGCAGCTCGCGGGCAACCGCGACGTCGGGGGAGTACACGTTGCGTACCGGGCCGGTGGGTAGGAAGTCGTACTCGAGCGCCTCGGTCAGCGCGGTCCGGGTCGGGCCGAAGTTGTACGGGATCGCGGTGAGGATCTGGTAGAGCCACAGGGTCACCGACTCGTTGCCCCAGTAACGGCTGGGGTCCTTTTTCATCATCCGGGCGCTGATGACGTCACCGGCGCTGTGGGTGACGTCGCAGCAGCCCGAGGCGTGCCACTGGGTGAAGCTGGTGACGCTGTTGCCGACCTTGGTCGCCCGCACGTGGCAGACCGAGCCGGGGTGCGCGCGGCCGAACCGGACCTGGTCGGTGCGGTGCCACATCAGCCGCACCGGCTTGCCGAAGGCTTTCGACGCCCGCGCGGCCTCGAGGAACCGGTCACCGTGCAGGGCGGTCCCGAACGAACCACCGACGTAGACGACGTTGAGGGTGACCTTGTCCAGCGGCAGGCCCATCTCTTCCGCCACCATCGACAGCGGGGTGCCCGGAATCTTCGAGCCTCCCCACAGCTGCACCGAGTCGTCGCGGACATCCGCGACGCAGGAGTTCGGCTCCAGCGGGCCGGAGAGGCGGTAGTTGAACGTGTAGGTGTTCTCGAACACCTCTGAACCCGGCGGCGCCGGCTCCATCGGGAGCACCGTCTTGGCGATCTTGGCCATGATGTCGTCGTTGTTGACCGGGCCGGTGCTGCCCACGGCCCAGTCGACGTCGAGCGCACGAACGGCGTCGATGCACTGGCCGAACGTGGTTGCCCGCACCGCCACCGCTTGCGACCGGTGCGTGCCGTTGATGACGGCGACGTCGGTGACGCCGGGCATGTTCTTCACCTGGTCCATGTTGTTGACCTTGTTGATGGTGCCGTTGAAGATCGGCGGCCGGCACAACATGGTGGGCATTGCGCCCGGGATGTCCAGGTCCATCGCGTACTGCTTCTGTCCGGTGACGATCGCGTGGATGTCCTTGCGGGGCACGTTCTTGCCGATCCAGCCGCCCTTGGGCGGGCCGATCGCGGCGTTGAGGAGCGTGCCGACGAACTCGTTCTGCTCGGACGCGGCCAGGCCGGCCAGCTCGCCGTAACCGGCCCGCTGCGACTTCTTCGGTCCGTAGACGCATCCGTCCCCGGCGGTGCGCAGCCGCTCCGGCGCCACCCCCCACTTCTTCGCGGCCGCGCCGATCAGCTTGTGCCGGATCAGTTCACTCAACTCGCGCAGCGGCTCCCACATCGAGTAGACCGACGAGGACCCGCCGGTGAGCTGGGCCTCCATCAGGTCGATACGGGCCTTGGACTGAGTGATGTCGACCTGGTCGTACGGGATCTCCGCCTGGTCGGCGATGATCTGCGCGCACCCTCCCTCGACACCCTGCCCGACCTCGCACCGGGGCATGTCGAAGTGGATCCGGCCCTGCGGCGTGACCTCCAGAGTGAGCAGCGGGGTTATGGAGCGGGTCTGCTCCCGCATGAAGTCCATGAAGTCGTAGTTGTCCGACGGCGTGGGGTTGCTCAGGATGGGTGTAGCGCGTCCGTCCGTCCCGACCTTGCCGGAGGGCACCCCCGGAGCTTCGGCCGCGGCCGCGTGGTCGGGGTCGGCCACGTACCTGCCCGCAACGATCAGCGTCGAGCCCGCCAACACGTAGCCGACGAAGCGTCGCCGTTCGATGCCGCGGACCCCGGCGTCGGCCGTACCGGAGTTGGGCATCGCGACGTTGGTGGCTGATTGCGGTTGGGGCGACATATCGAGGCTTCCCTTCGCGCCGGATGGTTAGTGCAGCGTGGTTCACTAAGGACGGCCGGCGCAAGACCTCGCGGTCCGAAATAACGGGGGTGAGAGACGTGCGCGAACAGCGAGTCCGGAGACGGGATCCCGAGCGCCGGGCCCGCATCCTCGAGGCGTCGGCCACCCTGATCTCCAAGCACGGCTACCACTCGGTGGCGATGGCCGACATCGGTGCGGCGGCCGGAATCGTGGGTTCGGGGATCTATCGCCACTTCGACAGCAAGTCGGCCATCCTGGCCGAGCTGCTCGACGAGGTCATGCAGCGGTTGGAGGCCACGGCCGCCGAGATCACCATGCAGCATTTCGACGACCGCACCGCATTGACGGCCCTGGTCAGGGAACACGTCCAGGTGGCCGTGCAGGATCGGCACGTGCTGCGGGTCTACTACGCCGAGCTGCAGACCCTGGGCGAGGCCGAGCGGCGGCAGCTACGTCGCGCGCAGCGGCGCTACATCGAGGAGTGGGTCACGGTCACCGGCCCGCTGCGCCCGGATCTGGCCGACGGCGAGGTCCGGCTGTTGGTGCACGCCGCCATCGGGGTGCTCCAGTCGATCCTGTTCCACGACCTCGGCGTGCCCGAGCCCCGCGTCGTCGAGCTGCTGGTGGCGGCCGCGCACGCCTGCCTCGGGGTGCATCCAACTCCCTCGCTCGCCGCGCTGCCCAGCCGGCCGGCCGCGGTCGGCGACGACGAATTTAGTGAACTTACAGTCACTTAGCTCAGGTCCATAGGGCGCGCAAGGGCCCGGAATCCAGACAGGCCAGCAATTCCGCGGCGTCCCGGTACACCGTGACGGCGCCGGCGTCGGTCAACTCGGCGCGGGAGATGCCACCGGTGAGCACCCCCACGCAGCCGATGCCCGCCCGATGGGCCGCCTCGATGTCCCACACGGTGTCCCCGACGGCGATGGCGTTGCCGGCCGAGACGCCGGCCCTGGCCATGGCCACGTGGAAGATCTCCGGATCCGGCTTGGCGTCGGACACGTCCTCGCTGCTGGTGACCACATCGATGTGCTCACTGCCACCCAGCGCCTCGAGCAACGCGGGCAGTTCGCCGGCCGCCGCCGAACTGGCCAGCACCACCCGCGGCCCGCGCTGGGCCACCGCGGCCAGCAACTCCCGCGCCCCGTCGAAGGCACGCAGCTCCGGCTTGAGCACGTCGAAATGCTGCGCATGACTTTTCTTCGTCGCCGCCAGCCTGCTCTCCTCGGCGCCCGGCAGCAGTTCGCGTAGCAACAGGTCCGAGCCCTGCCCGATGTGTCGATGGATCCACGCCGTCGGCACGTTGTGGCCGAGATCGAGAAAGGCCCGACGCCAGGCCAAGGCGTGCAGGTAGTTCGAATCCAGCAGCGTGCCGTCGATGTCGAAGAGCACGGCAGAACTCATGCGGGTGTCCGTTCCGGTGCCGGGTTGTGCAACAGCAGCAGGGAACGGTCGCGCACCGTCAGCTTGTCCCCGCCCGCGGCCGGTGGCACCGGGTCCGGGTCGTCGGTGGTCAACACCACCGACCACTGGCCGCGGCCGGCGGGGATGGTGAACTCGACCGGCTCGTAGTGCGCGTTGATCAGCAGCAGCAGACGGTCCCGGTCGGTGTTCCCGTCCTCGTCGGCGATCTGCCGGCCGTCCAGGGCCACGGCGAGCGTTTTGGCGATCGGGTTGTGCCAATCGGCGTCGGTCATCTGTTGGCCGTCGGGCCGGTAGAGCACCATTTGCGCGGGCTCACCGCCCGGGCCACGCAAGTAGTCGCGCGGGTGCAGCCCGGCGTGCTCCCTGCGCAACGCGATCGCGGTGCGGGTGAACGCCAACAGGTCGGCGTCGGCGTTGTCCCAGTCGTACCAGGACACCTCGTTGTCCTGGCAGTAGGCGTTGTTGTTGCCGGCCTGGGTGCGGCCGAACTCATCGCCGCCCAGGATCATCGGCACGCCCGCGGACAACAGCAGGGTGCCGAGCAGATTGCGGCGCATCCGGGCACGCAGCTCGAGGATCCCGGCGTCGTCGGTGGGGCCCTCGGCCCCGCAGTTCCAGGAGCTGTTGTGGGACTCGCCGTCATGGTTGTCCTCGCCGTTGGCCTCGTTGTGCTTGTCGTTGTAGGCGGTCAGGTCGGCGAGGGTGAAACCGTCGTGAGCGGTGACGAAGTTGACGCTGGCGGTGGGAGTGCGCCGCTCGGTGGAGTAGATGTCGCCGCTGCCGGTCAGCCGCAGCGCGAACTCCCCGAGCTCACCCTCCGCGCCGCGCCAGAAGTCGCGCACCGAGTCGCGGTACTTGCCGTTCCACTCCGACCAGCGCGCCGGGAAACCGCCGACCTGGTACCCGGCGGTGTCCCACGGCTCGGCGATCAACTTCACCCCGGCCAGGGTGGGGTCCTGGTGGATCAGGTTGAGGAACGCCGAATGCATGTCCTGCTCGCCGGACTGCCGGGTCAGCGTGGTGGCCAGGTCGAAACGGAACCCGTCGACGTGCATCTCGGTCACCCAGTACCGCAACGAATCCATGATCAGGCGCAGCGGCATCGGGTGTCCGACGTTGAGGCTGTTGCCGGTGCCGGTGGTGTCGAAGTAGTGCGCGCGATCGTCCTCGACCAACCGGTAGTACGCGGCGTTGTCGATGCCCTTCATGCACAGCGTGGGGCCCAGGTGATTGCCCTCGGCGGTGTGGTTGTAGACGACGTCGAGGATCACCTCCAAGCGCGCCGCGTGCAGCGCCTTGACCATGGACTTGAACTCCGCAACCTGGCCCCCGGTGGTTCCGGCGGAACTGTATTCGCCGTGCGGGGCGAGAAAGCCGATGCTGTTGTAGCCCCAGTAGTTGCGCAGGCCCTGGTCCAGCAGGTGGCTGTCCTGCACGAACTGATGCACCGGCAGAAGTTCGATGGAGGTGACCCCGAGTTCGACGAGGTAGCCCGTGATGGCCGGGTGGGCGAGACCCGCGTAGGTGCCGGCGGTCTCCTTGGGCACATCCGGGTGGCGCATCGAGATGCCCTTGACGTGCGTCTCGTAGATGATCGTGTCGGCCAGCGGCACCCGCGGCGGGGAATCGTCGGCCCAGTCGAAGGCGCGGTCGGTGACCACGCTTTTGGGTATGGCGGCCGCGGAGTCGGTGGTGTCGATCGCCATCGGGTCGTCGAAGCGATGTCCGAACACGGCCTGTCCCCACTGGATGCTGCCGTCGATCGCGGTGGCGTGCGGGTCCAGCAGCAACTTGGCCGGGTTGGCCCGCAACCCCGCCGCGGGGTCCCACGGCCCGTGTACCCGCAGGCCGTACCGGGTGCCGGCTTTGACGCCGGCGAGGTGGCCGTGGAACACGTGGGCGGTGCGTTCGGGGAGTTCCACCCGGGTCTCGGTGCCGTCGTCGGCGAACAGGCAGACCTCGACCGCATCGGCGACCTCGGAGGCCACCGCGACATTGGTCCCGGAGCCGTCGACGGTGGCGCCCAGCGGGAAGGGCACGCCGGGACCGGTCGCAGCGGGATCAATCATGGGTGCTCCTCCGCAGCTCGTCTGGGTGGACCGCTTACCCGGATGCCGGCTCGGTCACACGGTGAATGCCCACCGGCGGATCGGGCAGGCCGTGGTCAATGTTTGCCGACCCTGGAGGACTGCGCCCATGACCAGCCCGGTGCTCGCCCTGCCCGCCCGCCTCCTCCGTACCGCGCGCAGCCTCGCCGGACGACTGGCTGTGCCGGCCAAGCGCGCGGCCGGCCTGATCGACCGCGCGGTTCATCGGGCGGGGCCGCAACCGTCGGCACAGGTCACCCCCGACCCCGGCCTCACCGCGACGACCGAACCGGCGGCGGATTCCGAGGTTGTTTCACCTCCGGCGGAGGTGGTCGTCGACCCGGTCCCGTTGCCCGAACCTGCGGCCGACCTCGACGTCGAGGTGACGCTCCCCTCCGAACTGCCCATCCCCAGCTACGACGCCATGAACGCAGCCGACGCCGCAGCGGCCATCAAGCAGCTGACCGACGCCGACGAGGTCCGCACGGTACTGCAGTTCGAGGAGGAGAACGCCAAGCGCAAGACCGTGCTCACGGCCGCCGGCGCCCACCTCGCGACGATGAACAACAGGCGCGGCGATGACGCCGGTTAACAGCCGGTAAGCGACGCCCACACCACGTTCGAGGATCCCCGAACCGGCAAGTCTCGCCGCAGACATGAAGGGAGTCACGTTCATGAGCGGAATCAAAAAGGCAGTCGTGCTGGCCACGGCGGGTTGCGTCGGGGTGTTGGGGTTCGGCGGGACCGCGTCGGCGGTCACTCACTCGCCGAGCCACCATTCGGTGGTGCAGAAGCACCCGAAGAAGCACAAGAAGAAGCACAAGAAGGGCAAGGGCATGAAGAACGGGTCGGGGGGCATCTACACCGGGCCGAGCCCGGCACCGAGCCCCGCCCCGGGAGCCGGCCCCGGCGGCCACGACCTCAGCCCGGTGATCTGGCCCGGTTAGCCCGACACGCAGGACGCGGATCCCGCCGATGCCCGACACGGTCGGGATCGGTGCCTTCCAGCCGTGACGCCGCCGCCCCGGATTGTCATACTCAGCCCAGGCGAAGAAGACGCCGCCCGGCTGACAAGGACTGTGGTTGGACTGGCAGGTCGACACGGCGGAACGCAGTGCCGTGCGCGGCGTGCAGGGCGAGCTGAGCAAACTGCTCGGCGGCATGGGCGCCGATGAGAGTGCGATTCACGATGCCGAACTGATCTTCACCGAGTTGATCGGCAACGTGGTTCGCCACGCGCCGGGGGCTGCCCGGGTGTCCCTGTCCTCGCCCGGTGGACGTTTGGTGCTCGCGGTGGAGGACGCCGGGCGGGGCTTTGTGTATCGCCCGCGGCCGGCCGCTGACGTGCAGGCCGAGTCCGGTCGGGGCCTGTTCATCGTCGCCGCGCTGGCCGAGGACGTGCGGGTGTCGGCGGGCTCCATCGGCGGTGCCCGGGTGGAGGTCCAGCTCCGCGGCGCCCCCGGCAGCGCGCCGCTGCGCGGGGCTCCCGGGGTGGCGGCCGAGCAACTGCGTGTGGTGCAGGGGCTCAGCGCCGCGCTGCACCGGACGGGTTCCGCGGAGGGCTTCTACGAACACGCCCTGGACGCGATCGTCACCACCCTCGGGGTGGACCGCGCCTCGCTGTTGCTCTACGACCCGGACGGGGTCATGCGGTTCAAGGCCTGGCGGGGGCTGAGTTCCGCCTACCGGCGGGCGGTGGAGGGGCATACCCCGTGGCAGCGGGGTGTTTTCGACGCGGTCCCGGTCGTGGTGCCCGACGCGCAGGCCGATCCGGAACTGGTCGGCCTGCTGCCGGTGTTGCGCGCCGAGGGCATCGCCGCGCTGGCGTTCCTGCCGCTGATCACTCGCGACGGCCTCATCGGCAAATTCATGCTCTATTACGACCGCCCGCACCCCTTCGGGGTGGACGAGATCGCCCTGGCCGAGGTGCTGGCCGGGCAGATCGCGTGGGCGGCCGACCGGCAACAGGCCCACGACGAACTGCGCGCCGCGGCCGAGCGGGCACAGCGATCCGCCCGGCGGCTGGCCAGTCTGCAGAAGGTGACCGCCGAACTGTCCCGTGCGGTCACCACCTCCGACGTCGCCGCGGTCGCGCTCGGCGTCGCGTTGGCCGAACTCGGCGCCGACACCGGCTCGCTGTGCATGCTCGACGGCGACCAACTGACCATCGCGGCGGCGGCCGGCTACGAATCCGACGTGCTCACCCACTGGGGCAGCTTCCCGTTGGACGCCGACCTGCCCGCGTCGGAGGCGGTGCGCACCGGGCGCGCGGTGTTCCTGTCCAGCTCGGCCGAACGCGCCTCCCGGTACCCGGTGTTCGCGGCCAGCCCGGTGGTTCGCGACGAGGCCTACGCGATCATCCCGCTGGCCCCGGAGGCCCCCCTCGGGGCCCTGGTCGTCGGCTTCCCGCAACCGCGGTCCTTCACCGAGGAGGACGAGGCGTTCCTCACGGCGTTGGCCGGTCAGTGCGCAGCGGCGCTGAGCCGGGCGGCGCTCTACGAGGAACGCGAGCGCGGGCGGCTGGCTGCCGAGGCCGCCGCCCGCTCGCTGCAGGCCGCGCTGTTGCCCCCGCAGTTGCCCGAGATCAGCGGCCTGGATGTCGGTGCCCGGTACCTGGCCGGCGGGCCGGGAACCGAGGTGGGCGGGGACTTCTACGACGTGTTCCCGCTGTTCGGGCATCGCCACCTGGTGGTGCTCGGTGACGTGTGCGGGCGCGGGGCCGAGGCCGCCAGTACCGCGCTGCTGATCCGTCACGTCATTCGCTCCGCCGCGGTCAACCTACGCACGCCCGCGGCGATCCTGGCCCACCTCAACGACGTGCTGTGCCGGCACAACGAGCAGAGCCCAGCGGCCGACCCGCGGTTCGCCACCGCGGTGGTGGCCGTGGTGCACCCGCGGTCGGACGGCAGCGTGGGCATCCACCTGGCGGTGGCCGGGCATCCGCTGCCGTTGCTGTGCCGGCCGGGCACCGAGGTGTCCGCGGTCGGCCCGACGGGATGCCTGCTCGGCGTCATCGCCGCCGCCGGCTTCGACGATTACCCCCTGGTGCTGGCGCCGGGCGATGCGCTGGTCTGCTACACCGACGGCGTCACCGAACGCCGCAACGGCCGGGCCTTTTTCGGTGAGGCCCGGTTGGCCGCCGTACTGCAGGGCCCGAGCAGGGATGCCGAGGAGATGGCCGGCGCGGTGGAGACCGCCGTAGCCGGATTCGCCGCCGATGAACCCAGCGACGACCTGGCAGTGCTGGTGCTGCGCGCACCGGTGGGCGTTTGAATAGGGGCACAGTCCGGTCTGAGGAGTGGCGATGGAGCTCGGGCAGAACCTTATTCAGCGCATCAACGTCGCGGACTCCCTCGCCCGCTGCGCGGCCGCCCGCCCCGGGCACACCGCTCTCGTCGACGGTGACCGGTCCTGGACCTACGCCGAGTTCGATGACTGGGTGAACCGGGTGGCCCGCGGGCTGGCCGCCCGTGGGTACGCCCGCGGCGACGCGCTCGCGTTGGCGTCGGGCAACAGTGCCGAGTTCCTCGCCGTGTACTACGCCTGCGGCCGGTTGGGCGTGGTGTGCGTGCCGATCAACCTCGGCTGGCGCGTCGACGAGGTCGCCTACGTGCTCGGGCATTCCTCGTCCCGCGGCATTGTGATGGAGTCTCAGCTCGTCGGGCCGCTCAGCGACGCGGTGAGCAAGGTGAGCGAGGTGGCCGACGTCATCGTGCTTCCCGGCACCGGCGAGTCGTGGCAGGCGCAACCCGCGGACCGGGCCTGGATCACGCTGGACGAGCTGGAGTCGGCCGGGTCGGACCCGGTCGAGGTGTTCGTGGCCGACCGTGACCCGATCAGCTACCTCTACACCTCGGGCACCACGTCGTTCCCGAAGGGCGTGGTCGGCACGCACCTGTCCATCTACCTGCAGTCCTCCGCGGCGGCGTTGGACAACGAATGGAACTCCCGCGACCGGTTCATCGCGATGATGCCGATGTTCCACACCGCCCAGCTCAACGCGTTCTGCACGCCGGCGATCCTGGTCGGCGCCACGATCCATGTGCACCGCGGGTTCGAACCGCAGCGCTTCCTGGACACCATCTCCCAACACGGCATCACCCAGGTCTTCGGTCTGCCGATGATGTACCGCGCGGCACTGGACCATCCCTCCTTCGCCGGCCGAGACCTGAGCTCGTTGCGGCGTGCCACCTACGCGATGGCACCGATGCCGCAGGCGCAGATCCGGGCCTGCCTGGACGGCTTCGGCTGCGGGTTCTCGCTGTTGTTCGGGCAGACCGAGATGAGCCCGATCACCACATTGTTCCGGCCCGAGCACCAACTCAGTCACGTCGGTGCGGTGGGCACCCCGATCACCGGGGTGCGGGTGGGCATCATGGGCGACGACGGGGAGCTCTTGCCGCCGGGGGAGACCGGCGAGATCGTCTACCGCGCGCCCTCCACGATGCAGGGCTACCTGGACAACCCCGAGGCCACCGCGGAGGCGTTCCGGCACGGCTGGTTCCACTCCGGCGATGTGGGACGGTTCGGACCGGACGGCATGCTGTGGTTCACCGACCGGTACAAGGACGTGATCAAGACCGGCGGGGAGAATGTCGCCTCGCTCGAGGTGGAGCGGGCCGTCTACGACGTCGCGGAGAACATCGCCGAGGTGGTGGTGATCGGACTGCCGCACGAGCGGTGGACCGAGGCGATCACGGCTGTCGTGGTGGTCAAACCGGGGACCACGCTGGACCCGGAAGCCCTGCGCACTGCGCTGCGCGGGCGGTTGGACGGCTACAAGGTGCCCAAGTCGGTGATCGTCGCCGAGCAGCTTCCGCGCACTTCCACCGGGAAAATTCAGAAGAACGTGCTGCGCGACCTGCACGCCGCCCACTACCAACACGACGTTAGGTAACACCCGTACTTTTGGCCTGAAACCCCTGCCGCAACGAGTAAACCTCGGGTGTGACCTGAGAATCGCTGGAGAATCTGCGTTTTCTTTTCGAAGGTCTGCGGGTAGTGCCTCCCTAGAGCGAAAGCGAAGGAGGATCTCATGCGCAGAATTTCAACGATCGTGGGGACCGTGGGACTGATCGGCGCGTTCTGCGCGCCCAGCGCCGCAGCGGCCGAGCACGGCAACGTGACGGTGCCGGCCAGTATCAACGGTGCCTGCACCCCG
This sequence comes from Sporichthyaceae bacterium, assembly GCA_036493475.1. Lineage (NCBI taxonomy): Bacteria > Bacillati > Actinomycetota > Actinomycetes > Sporichthyales > Sporichthyaceae > Sporichthyaceae bacterium. The sequence continues at coordinate 61,389 of DASXPS010000083.1, forward strand.
GACGGCTCGAGCTCAAGCACGTCCAAGTCCCCGAAGTCGTCTGGTTCGCCGGGCGAGGGCAAGACGCCGAAGGCACCGCACTCGCCCAAGGGTGCGCCGCAGACACCGGCCGTGCCGAAGGCACCGGATGTGCCCCCGGCACCGGGCGTGCCCCCGGCACCGGGCGTGCCGAAGGCACCCATGCCCAACACCCCGGGTGCCCCGAACGCACCGGGTGTCCCGAACGCACCGGATGCCCCGAACGCACCGGGTGCCCCCAGCGTGCCGGGTGGCCCGAGTACACCGGGCGCCCCGAATGCCCCGGGTGCCCCCAGCGAACCGGGTGGCCCGAGTGCACCGGGCGCGCCGAGCGCCCCGACCCCGCCGAGTGTGGGTGGCCAGAGCGACCCGGGTATGCCGTGCGATTCGGATCCCCCGCTGGATGGCTACGCGCAGCCGCCGGCGCTTGCTACTACCCGTTGACCGTCCGCGCCCTGCCCCTCGTTAGGCGAGGGGCAGGGCGCTTTCCTGCACCACCCAGCATGCCGCGCGGACCGTGGCGCGCAGGCCGGGCACCCGCCGCAGCGCGGGCGTGCGGCCGATGTCGTTGGCCACCATCTGCGCCGCCTGAACCTTGATGCGCGCCACCGTGGAGGAGTCCGCCGGGTTGCGGGCCAGCACCAGCGCGACCCAGTCGTCGATGTATTCGCGTTGCGCGACGTGCATCTCCCGGCCCAGTGGCCCGGACGTTAGATGCACCGACTCCGCGATCAGCGTGGTGACCAGGTCGCTCTGCTCGAGCGCGAGGTCAACGTAGGAATCGGTCACCCGGCGCAGGGCGTCCGCCGCGGTGTGCGCGCCGTCGGTGGCCGCGAGCAGGTCCGCACGCAACCGCTCGTGCCCGCGCTGCATCGCCTCGATCAGGATGTGATGCTTGCTCGGGAAGTGGTGGTAGACGCTCGGGCCGGCGATGCCGACCGCTGCGCCGATGTCGTCGATGCTCACCGCCGCGTAGCCATTGCGGGCGAACAGTCCGACCGCGGCATCGATCAACCGATCTCCTCGGCCGGAGCAGCGGGCTCGCCTGGGCGCCGGCGTCGGGTCGGCATCGGCATCGGGATCCAACCGGAGCACTCGCAGGGTCAGCTCGGCCAGCAGCTCTTCGAACTGCGCGCGCGGCAGCGTGAGGCGGTGGAAGGACACGCTGGTGAGCACGGCCATCGCGCAGCCGGCGAGCAGTTCCGCCTGATCGGTGTTCAGCTCGGGCCGGGCCGCGGACAGTTCGGCCGCGAACCAGCGATTGGCCTGCTGAATCTTCCGGCGCAGTCGGGCGTGATCTGCGCTGTCCAGCGCGCGCGCCTCCCGTTGCCACAGCACCCCGGACAGCCGGTTGTCCAGCGCGTTCGCGGCCAGCACGCGGATCAACCCGGGCAGGCCCGCACCGGTCGCGGCCGGCAGCCGGGCCAGGGTGTCCTCGAACGCGGCATCCACCACGTCGTAGAGCAGCTCGGCCTTGCCGGCGTAGTGCCGGTAGAACGCCGACGGCCCCATGTTCACCGCATCCGCGATGTCGGCGACGGCCACGTTGGCGTAACCGTGCCGGGCGAACAACTCAGCACCCGCCGCACGGACCAGCTCGCGGCGATTGCTGGGCCGCGTGCCACGGGGCGGGGGACTAGTCATAAGTCACTTAGTGTGACACATTAAGTGAACGACGGTTAGTCCCTCGGTGGTTGGAGACGCGACATGAGCAAGGCGCGAGTGGCCGGGGTGGGCATGGTCCCGTTCGCCACCCCCAGCAAGGCGGAGAGCTACGACCTGATGGCGGGCAAGGCGGTGCGTGCCGCGCTGAGCGATGCCGGCGTCGACTACGGCGCGATCCAGCAGGCCTACGTGGGTTACGTCTACGGCGACTCCACCTCCGGACAGCACGCCCTCTACGACGTCGGGCTGACCGGCATCCCGGTGGTCAACGTCAACAACAACTGCTCCACCGGATCCTCCGCGCTGTGGTTGGCCCGCCAGGCCGTCGAGTCCGGCGCCGTCGACTGTGTGCTGGCGTTGGGCTTCGAGCAGATGCAGCGGGGCGCGCTGGGCTCGCACTGGGACGACCGGCCCTCGCCGTTCGAGCGGTTCAACGAGGTGCTGGACAAGGAGCAGGGGCCCAGCGAGGCGCCGATGGCACCGCGCTACTTCGGCGGCGCCGGTGCGGTCTACGCCGAGCGTTACGGCATGAACACCGACGTGTTCGCGCGGATCGCGGTCAAGGCCCGCGCGCACGCGGCGAACAACCCGTACTCGGTGTTCCGCGACCCCATCTCGCTGGATGACGTGCTCGGCTCGCCGAAGATCTACGAGTTCCTCACCCGGCTGCAGTGCTGTCCGCCGACCTGCGGCGCGGCGGCCGCGGTGCTGTGCTCACCGTCGTTCGCGGCCAAACACGGTTTGCGGGCCGACGTGCAGATCAGCGCGCAGGCGATGACCACCGACCGGCCGTCCAGCTTCGAGACCGATCTCATCCGGCTGGTGGGCTATGACATGGCCCGCTCCGCCGCCGACCAGGTCTACGAGGCCGCCGGCATCTCGCCGGAGGATGTCAGGGTCGTGGAGCTGCACGACTGCTTCACCACCAACGAATTGCTCACCTACGAGGCGCTGCGGCTGACCCCGGAGGGGACCGCGGAGAAGTTCATCCTCGACGGCGACAACACCTACGGCGGCCGGGTCGTCACCAACCCGTCCGGCGGGTTGCTGTCCAAGGGCCACCCGCTGGGCGCGACCGGCCTGGCGCAGTGCGCCGAGTTGGTCTGGCAGTTGCGCGGTCAGGCCGGTCCGCGTCAGGTCGAGGGGGTCAACGTGGCCCTGCAACACAACCTCGGCCTGGGCGGCGCCGCGGTGGTGACCGCCTACGAGAAGGTGGCCTGATGCCGATCAACCCGGACGCGGTGGGCACGGTGCTCCCCCCGATCAGCATGGACATCGAACGCGGTCGGCTGACCGCGTTCGCCCGGGCCACCGGCGCCACCGACCCGGTGTACTCCGACCTCGACGCCGCCCGGGCGGCCGGGCACCCGGACATCCCGGTGCCGCCCACGTTCCTGTTCGCGATCGAGTTGGAGCAGCCCGACCCGTTCGCCTGGGCCCGGGACATCGGCATCGACTTCCGCTACGTGCTGCACGGCGAACAGCGCTTCGACTATCACCGCCTCGCGCACGCCGGTGAGCGATTGACTGCGACCGGCGCCATCACCGACGTCTACGACAAGCGCGGCGGTGCGCTGGAGTTCGTGGTGAAGAAGACCGCGGTCACCGACGAGGCCGGCGCCCCCGTCGCCGACCTGACCTCGGTCATCGTGGTGCGCAATCCGGGGGCGGGGTCATGACGCTCGAGGTCGGCACCGAGCTGCCCGCGCTGAAGATCGACCCCGTCTCCCGCACCACGCTGGCGCTGTTCGCCGGCGCCTCCGGGGACACCAACCCCATCCACCTCGATCACGAACTGGCGCGTTCCGCGGGCATGGACGACGTGTTCGCCCAGGGCATGCTGTCGATGGCCTACTTGGGCCGGCTGCTCACCGACCTGTTCCCGCAGGACCGGCTGCGCTCCTACGGGGTGCGCTTCGCCGCGATCACCCCGGTCAAGGCCGAACCGGTCTGCTCGGCCACCGTCACCTCCATCGACGAGGTCGACGGCGAACGCCGTGCCACCCTCGCGCTCACCGTCGCACTGGCCGACGGCACGGTCACCCTCACCGGCGACGCGGTCGTCGCCCTCTAGACGCAGGAGATTGCACATGGGCAAGTTGGATGGGCGGGTCGCCCTGGTCACCGGTTCCGGTCGCGGCATCGGGCGCGAGATCGCGCTCAAGCTCGCGGCTGATGGGGCGTCAGTTGTGGTCAACGATCTCGACGACGCACCGGCCAAGGAGACCGTCGCCGCGATCGAGGCGGCCGGTGGACAGGCCGTGGCCTGCAGCGGCTCGGTGACCGCGGAAGGGTTTGCCGAGCGCTTCGTGCAGACCGCCGTCGACGAGTTCGGCGGGATCGACATCATCGTCAACAACGCCGGTTACACCTGGGACTCCGTCGTGCAGAAGATGACCGACGAGCAGTGGGACGCGATCCTCGACGTGCACCTCAAGGCCCCGTTCAAGATCCTGCGCGCCGCGCAGCCGGTCATCGCCGCCGCGGCCAAGGCCGAGGTCGCCGCGGACGGGCGGGCCCGCTGCCGCAAGGTGGTCAACATCTCCTCGATCGCCGGGCTCGGTGGCAACGCCGGGCAGGTGAACTACGCCGCCGCCAAGGCCGGCGTCACCGGCCTGACCCGGACCCTGTCCAAGGAGTGGGGCCGCTACAACGTCACCGTCAACACGGTGGCCTTCGGCTGGATCAAGACCCGGCTCACCGAGGCCTCCGCGCACGGCGGCGCGACGATCGAGGTGGAGGGCAAGGAGATCGCGGTCGGCGTCAACCCGGCGCTGCAGGCCGCCATGGAGCAGATGATCCCGCTGGGCCGCGGCGGCGAGCCGCACGAGGCCGCCGGGGCGGTGTACCTGTTCTGCATCCCCGAGTCGGACTACATCTCCGGGGAGACGGTGACCTGCGGCGGCGGGATCCGCATCTAATTCCGTCCAACTTCCGTACCGGCAACGCAAGCCCCGCCGCCCCCCACCGCGGCCCAAGGATTCAGCGCCGCGGTGGGCGGCTACTCGTAGCGCAGCGCGTCGATCGGCCGCAGGTCCGCGGCCCGGCTGGCCGGGTACAGGCCGAAGAACAGGCCGGTGAACAGCGACACGGCCAGGGCCAGATAGACCGAGTACGGCGCGACCTCCGGGCGTACGCCGGCGATGGTGAACCGGGAGGCCGCGAACCCGGCGCCGACGCCGAGCACCCCGCCGACCATGCTCAGGATCACCGCCTCGCCGAGGAACTGGCCGATGATGTCCCCGCGCCCGGCGCCGATGGCCTTGCGGATACCGATCTCGCGGGTTCGCTCGGTGACCGAGACCAACATGATGTTCATGACGCCGATGCCGCCGACGAGCAGCGAGATGCCGGCGACTGCCGCCAGCAGGATGGTCAACGTGTGGTTGGCCGAGCCGGACACGTCGAGCACCTGGGAAGAGTTGAAGACGATGAAGTCGGCGTTGAGCAGGCTCACGTGGTGGCGGGCCAACATGATCTTGGTGACCTCGGCCTGCGCGGCTTTGACGTCGGCGGACGTGGTGGCCTCCACCGCGATGCCGCTGATGGGTCCGGCACCCGGCGGGTTGTAGCCGTACAGCGCGTCCTTCACCGCGCTGCCCACCGCGATGATGCGATCGTCGAGGTCTCGCTGGCCGCTGTAGCCCTTGCTCTCCAGCAGGCCGACGACGGTGAACGGCTGGCCGTTGATCCGGATCTGCTGGCCGTTGAGCCCGCACAGGTCCCCGTCGGTCAGGTCCTGGGCCACCGAGGTGCCGAGGATCGCGTAGTGCATGTGCGCGTCGTAGTCGGCCTGGGTGAAGCCGGGGCCGCAGGTGATCTTCTGGTTCTCGATCGGCAGGAACGACGGCGTGCTGCCGATCAGGATGTCCAGGGTGTGCGAGGAAGTGCCGTGCTGGGCGACCACCTGCTGCAGGATGACGCCCGAGGCCACGTCCGCCACGTGTGGCGCGTTGATCGAGTCCTTCAGCGCGGCGGCGTCGTCGTCGGACAGTTCCGCCTGCTGCGGGACGGTGCCGTTGACCGGCGGGGCCTTGATGCCCAGCATCCGGCGCAACTGCGCACCGATACCGCGGCCGTTCCCGCCCTCGCCCTGCTGCAGTGGCAGCACGAACAACGTGTTCGAGCCCAACCGGCTGATGGAGGCCTGCACGTCGCGGGAGGAGCCGGTGCCGACGGCGACCAGGGTGATCACCGAGGCGACGCCGATCAGGATGCCGAGCATGGTCAGCAGCGACCGCATCTTGTTCGCGATGATGCCGCGGAAGGCAAAGCGTGCGCTTTCGGCAAGCCTCATGTCGGTCGAAACTTTCCGTGATCACAAAGTCACAGGCAACTCCAAGAGTTACCCCACCGGACCCGTTTACACGCTGGTGCTGGATCCGGTCAAGATCACGACAGGTCTGCTCTGGGCAAACAACGCGACGGTCGCCGCCACGGTCAGGCCGATCAGGCCGGCCAGCAGGAACCCGGCGGGCCACCCGGAGTGGTCGATCGCGGCGCCGGTGAGCGGGGCGCCGGCCGCCGCGCCGGCGGTCATCGCCGCGCCGTGCCGGCCCAACGCCTCGCCACGACCGGCGTCGGGCACGGCGCGGGACAGTACGTCGACGGTGGCGGTGACGGTCGGCGCGCAGCACAGCCCCGCGCACAGCAGCAGGGCACCGAGCGGCACCGGTCCGGGCGCGGCCGCGAGCGGCAGCGTGATCGCGGCCAGCCCACCGAGCAGGGCCGGGACCGGGATCGGACGGTGCAGTGCCCCGTAGACCAGCCCGCCCAGGGCGGAGCCCAGACCCCACAGCGCGAGTTCGGCGCCGATCCACGGGCTGTGTCCCATGTCGCGCAGCGCCGCGACGGTGGCCACCTCGGTGCCGGTGAGCACCAGCACCGCGGCGGCGCTCATCACCAGGATCCCGCCCACCTGCCCCGGTCGCGCGCGGGCGAGTCCCGGTTCGGTGGTGGAGCCATCGGCGTCGACGGCGCGCAGCGGGGGATTGGCCACGCACAGGGCCAGCCCGCCGGCGATGGAGGCGAACTCGCACACGAACAGCGCCCACGGGGTGGGCAGCGTCGAGGCGAGCAGCACCCCCAGCGGCGGCCCGATCATGAACGAGAGCTCGACCATCACCGAGTCCACCGCCAGTGCTGCCCGGCGCCGCGCCGGCGGCACGGCGCAGATCAGTGCCTGGCGGACGACGGAGAACGTCGGCACCGCGAACAGTCCGGCCAGGAAGGCCAGCAGCACCAGCGGCCGGTATCCGGTGAACGGTGCGACCGCCCAGCAGCCGGCCAGCACCGTCAGGCTCGGCGCGACGGTGGCCCGCAGGCCGACCCGGTCGACCCGACGTCCGCGCCACGGGCCGCTGATCGCCAGCGCCACCGTCGAGGCGGTGACCACGAGTCCGGCCGCGGCGTAGGAACGGTGCAGGTGCCCGACGATGTGCAGGGTCAGCACCACGCTGCCCGCCCACAACGGGATGCGCACCACGGTGCCGAGCAGCAACACCCGTCGTGCCGCCCCGACCGCCCACACGCTGCGGTATGCCCCCGTGTCCACTTCCGCAGCCTGCCACGCATGGCCCCTTCGGGGCTCGCCAATTACGCCCGGACGGGCGCCGCGTTCGGCCGTGTAGCTTCACCGATTTTGGATAGGGTCGGATCAGGCCCGGGCATCGATCCGCTCGGGCCCGTGTTGCTCGTGACCGCGGCGACAGCCATTCGCGTATGCGTCCCTGCCGCAGAAGGTCCGGTGCCATGACGGCCGCAGCAGAAGCAGCATCTCCGGGTACCGGAACCGTCCCGGGCCCGGAGCAGGCGACCCGCCGCGGCAGTGACTTCACCGCCCTCCTGCAGACCGCGCGTGCGCGCGGCTTGCTGCGCCCGCGACGGCTGCGCTACGCGGCCTCACTCGCGGTCGACCTCGCCGTCTACGTCGGGGTTTGGGTCGTGGTGTGGCTCCTCGGGGAAACTTGGTGGGCGTTGTTCCTGGCGGTGCCGGCCGCCCTGTTCACCACCCGGCTGGCCTTCTTCGGCCACGACGTGAGTCATCGTCAGGTTGCCCGCACGGCGCGGATGAACAACGTGCTCGCCTGGTGCATGGGGGACCTGGTCACCGGGTTCAGCTCGCGCTGGTGGGCCGACAAGCACGCCAAGCACCACGGCAACCCCAATCTGGTCGGCGAGGATCCCGACGTCGATCCCGGTGCGCTGATCTGGACCAAGGAGCAGGCCGGGGCTCGCCGCGGCGGCCGTTTCGGCGTGTGGACGGCGCGGTACCAGGCCGAGCTGCTGTTCCCGCTGCTGCTGCTGGAGGCGATAAACCTGCGGGTTACCGGGCTTCAGGCGGTGCGCCGGCCCCGGGAATTGGTGTTGCAGGTCACCCACCTGATCGTCTACTTGGGTGGGTTACTTCTGGTGCTGGGACCCGGCCGGGCCGCGGTGTTCATCGCCATCCACCAGGCCCTCGTCGGCCTGCACCTGGGCGTGGCGTTCGTCCCCGGTCACACCGGCATGCCGATGCCCCCGACCAACTCCCGCTGGGATTTCCTGCGCAAGCAGGTGCTGACCACCCGCAACGTCCGGGGCGGCGCGGCGACCCACTGGTTCATGGGCGGCCTGAACCACCAGATCGAGCACCACCTGTTCCCGAGCATGCCGCGCTCGAACCTGCGTTCGGCGGGTGCCCTGGTCCGCGCGCACTGTGCGGAGGTCGGCGTGCCCTACGCCAGCGACTCGCTGAAGGAGTCCATGGTGCTGGCGATGCGCTACCTGCGCGAGGTCGGCACCCCGCACGACTCGCCTGACCCTTAGCCGTGCCCGGTGGCCACGGCGACGGTGTAGATGGCCACCCCGGCGATGGCGCCCACCACGGTGCCGTTGATCCGGATGAACTGCAGATCCCGGCCCACCGCGGTCTCGATGCGCCGGGAGGCGTCCTCGGCGTTCCACTGGGCGACCTGCGTGCTGATCAGCGAGACGATCTGATCGCCGTACTGGGTCACCCCGTAGCGCACGGCCTGCTCCAGGGCGCGGTTCAGGCCCGCGGCGAAGTCCGGGTCGGTGGTGAGCCGCGCGCCGAGGCGCTGCACGATCAGGCTGAACTGGGCGGCGAGGCTGTCGCTGGGGTCGGCCAGCAGGTCGCGGGCGGAGTCCAGGTACTGGGCCAGGACGTCGCCGAGCCAGGCCTCGATCGCCGGGTGCGCGGCCAGGCCGCGCAGCGTTTCATCGAGACCGTTGGCGGCGCCGACGTCGTTGCGCAACCCGTCGGCGAAGCGGGCGACGAGGTCATCGAGTTGGCGCCGGATCGGGTGGGTGCGGCCCTCGCGGACCATCTCGTCGAGCGCGTCGACGACCTTGAGCAGCAACTTGTCCACCCGGCGGTCGGTGGCCCACAACCGGGCGGCCAGCCCCTGGCCGTCCAAAAACCGCTGCACCTCCTCGCGGGTGGCCACCCGATGGGCAATCAGGTGCGCCCGGATCCGCGGCAGGGTCAGCTCGAGGATCGGGTCCAGCGCCCGGTTCTCCACCGCGGTGCCGATCAACCGGCCGAGTTCGCGCGCGTAGGAGTGCCGGTCCAGGTTGCGGCCCAGATGCTCGAGCACCACCCGGGCCAGGAGTTTGTCATCGAGGCTGCCGACCAGCCCGGAGAGCGCCCGGGCGACCTCCCGGCCGACGACCTCCGCGGTCTTCGGCTCCAGCAGTCGCGCGCCGGCCTTGTTCACCAGGTCGGCGCGCATGACGTGCTCGACGACCGCGTCCGGGGTGATGAAGTTGCCGGAGACGAACTCGCCGAGCTTGGTGGCGATCTCGTCCTTCTTGCGCGGGATCAGCGCGGTGTGCGGGATCGGTAGCCGCAGCGGGTGGCGGAACAGCGCGGTGACCGCGAACCAGTCCGCCAACCCACCGACCATCCCGGCCTCCGCGGCGGCCCGCAGGTAGCCAACCGCAGTGGAGTCGCCCAGCGCGAAGCTGGTCAGGTAGATGGCACCGGCGACGGCCAGCAGCCCGGTCGCCGTCGCCTTCATCCGGCGCAGCCGGGCCCGTCCAGCGCGATCGTCGTAACCGCCCAGCACGGTCAACGTGGTCGTCAGTGCGGCGGGCACGTCGGGGGAGGCCACCCGGCCACCGTAGCGGCGCCCCCGCCCGGCCCGGCACCACTACGTCGCCAGCGCTGTCCAGGGCGTCCGCTCAACAGTGAGCTATAGCTCACGCTTCGGCGGACGCCCCGCGGGTCATACTCCGCGGCGTGCCCGCGACGGGGCTACGTCAGGTCGGCGTCGGTGTGGATGTCGACCAGGGCCGGCCCGTCGTGGGCGAGCGCCCGGGCAATCGCGTCATCCAGGCCGTCGCGGCTACGCACGGTCAACCCGAGGCCGCCGCAGCTGGTCGCGTAACCGGCGAAGTCGGGATTGACCAGGCCGGTGGACCACACGTCGAACTCGGCGGCGCGCTGCTCCTTGCTGATCTTGCCGAGTTCACCGTTGTTGAGCAGCACGTGGGTGATGTTCATCCGATACTTCACCGCGGTAGTGAACTCCGCGAGGTACTGCCCGAACCCGCCGTCGCCGGTGACCGCGATGCTTGCCCGGTCCGGCGCCGCGGCCCACGCGCCCATGGCGGCGGGGAAACCGAAGCCGATGGAGCCCAGGTAGCCCGACATCAACACGGACTGTCGTTGCACCTCGAAGTAGCGACCGAACGAATAGGCGTGGTTGCCGACGTCCACCGCGACCACGGCATCGGCCGGGGCCAGCCGGGACAGTGTGTCGAACACGGCCGCCGACGCCACACCTGCGCCGCGGTCGTCGTCCACCCGGCGCTTCTTCTCCGCCCGCCAGATGACCCACCGTTCGGCCACATCGGCACGCTGATCGACGCGATCCCCTTCGGTGACCCGCTCGGCCAACAACCCCGCGGTGACCCCGACGTCGCCGAGCACCGGCACGGTGACCGGGTGGAAGCGGCCGAGCGCCATCGGGTCGGTGTCCACCTGCACGATCGGCTTGTACGAGGCGATGCCGGTGTGGTTGGCGAACGACGCACCGAAGACCAGCAACAGGTCCGACTCGTTCATCAGCCAGGAGGCCACCGGGGTGCCGCTGCGGCCCAGCACGCCGCAGCCGAGCGGGTGATGGTCGGAGACCTGACCCTTCGCCTTGAACGTGGTCAGCACCGGCGCGTGCAGCTGCTCGGCGAGTGCGAGAACCGCGGGCATGTCGAACCGGGCGCCGTGGCCGACCACGATCACCGGGCGGCGGGCGGTGGCCAGCAGCGCGACCGCCTGCTGCAGGGCCTCGGTCGGCGGGTGCACCCGGGCGTCGCCGACCCGGCCGGTGGGTCCGCCGGCCGCGACGTCGGGCGCGGGCTGCACCTGCACCTCGTCGGGCAGCACCAGGTGTGCCACGCCGCGTTGCACCAGCGCGTGCTTGACCGCCAGCGACATCAACTCGGCGTGGTTGGAACCGGACAGCACCGTGTGGGAGTAGGTGGCCACGTCGGCGAACGCCGCGGGCAGGTCGAGGTCCTGGAATGCGCCGCGGCCGAGCACCGAGGACGGCACCTGCCCGGAGATGGCCAGCACCGGGGCCCGGTCGACCTTGGCGTCATACAGCCCGGTGAGCAGGTTGGTCGAGCCCGGCCCGGCGATGGCGAAGCACGCGGCCGGACGCCCCGTCAGTTTGCCGTAGGCGGAGGCGGCGAATGCCGCGGCGCCCTCGTGCCGGATGCCGATGTAGCGCAGCCGGCCGGCCTGGTCCTGGCGGCGCATGGCCTCGGCGAACCCGAGGTTGGAATGGCCGACCATGCCGAACACATGAGTGACGCCCCAATTGACCATGGTCTCCACCAGCACGTCGGAGACCGTGCGCGGCGCCGGTTGTGGTTGCGGCACCCGCACGTAGATGCCATCGGCGCGTTCCTCGACGTCGAAGGCCTCGGGGGCGTCGGTGAAGCCCCCCGGTGGGCGACCGGTGATCGGGTCGTAGTCGTAACCGTGCCAGGGGCAGCGCAGCCAGCCCTTCTCGATCGCGCCCTCACCGAGCGGGCCGCCCTGGTGCGGGCAGTGGTTGTCCAGCGCGCCGTATCGCCCGCCCACCCTGCACAGCGCGACCGTGCGGTGCCCGGCCTGCACGGTGCGCACCCGGCCGTCCTCGACCGCGTCGGCATCGGCGACGCGGAACCAGTCACTCATCGCTGCACCATCCCGGTGCGGCGGCTGGTCGGGGCGGATCACGGCGTCACCCCCGCGTAGGCGATGCCGGCCAGATGCGCCATCTCCCGGTCGAAGGTCACCAGATCGTCCGGGCTGAACTGGTTGAGGTGTGAATGACCGCAGGCCCGGGCGAGCACCTGCATGAGTTGGACCGAGGCCTGCAGGAATCGCTCCAGCCGCAGCGCGGCGGCCTGCACCGGCAGGCGGGCCCGGAGGTGCGGTTGCTGGGTGGCGATGCCCACCGGGCAGTTGTTGGAGCTGCACGCCCGCATGCCGACGCAGCCGATCGCCTGCAGCGCGGAGTTGGCCAACGCGACGGCGTCGGCGCCCAACGCCAGGGCCTTGACCATGTCGGCCGGGGTGCGAATGCCACCGGTGGCAAGCAGAGTGACGTCGCGTCGGCCCACCCGGTCGAGGTGGCGGCGGGCCCGGGCCAGCGCCGGGATCGTTGGTACCGAGATGTTGTCCCGGAAGATCAACGGTGCCGCGCCGGTGCCGCCACCACGGCCGTCAAGGATGACGTAGTCGACGCCGACCTCCAGCGCCGCGTCCAGGTCCCGCTCGATGTGTTGGGCGCTCAGCTTGAATCCCACCGGGATCCCGCCGGAGACCTCCCGCACCTGCGCGGCGAACTCCCGGAAGTCGTTGGTCGAGGTCCAGTCCGGGAACCGTGCCGGGGAGATCGCCGGCGTGCCCGGTTCCAGGCCGCGCACCTCGGCGATGCGCCCGACCACCTTGCTGCCGGGCAGGTGCCCGCCGGTGCCGGTCTTGGCGCCCTGGCCGCCCTTGAAGTGGAACGCCTGCACCTTGGCCAGATGGTCGAACGACCAGCCGAAGCGGGCGGAGGCCAACTCGTAGAAGTAGCGGGTGTTCTCCGCCTGTTCCTCGGGCAGCATCCCGCCCTCGCCGGAGCAGATCCCGGTACCCGCCCGCTGGGCGCCCATGGCCAGCGCGGTCTTCGCCTCCTGGGACAGCGCACCGAAGCTCATGTCCGAGACGATCAGTGGGATGTCCAGCCACAGCGGGCGCGCGGCGTTGGGTCCGATGCACACCTCGGTGCCGACCGGTTCGTCGTCCAGCAGCGGCAGCCGGTGCAGCTGCGCGGGAAGCACCTGGATGTCATCCCAGCAGGGGAGTTCGGTGCGGGGGACGCCCATGGCGCCGGTCGGGCCGTGGTGGCCGGTCTTGGTCAGGCCGTGCTCGGCGAGGGAGTGGATGTAATGGACGAACGGCTCCTCCGGCGTCAGATGCGGGTCGAAGTACGCACCCTGGTAGGTCGTCGCGTCCCACGGCTGCGGGTGCATGCGCAGGAATTCCGCGACCTGGTTCCGGTCGATGACCACCGCCCCGTCCTCGATCCAGCAGGCGAACTTGGTCAGCGCCTCCGCGTTGTTGTAGGCGCTGACCCCGGTGTCGATGCGGTAGTCCCAGCCGTGCACGCCGCAGATCAAGTTGGCGCCGTCCACGCTGCCGTCGGCGAGCAGCGCGCCGCGGTGCAGGCAGCGGCCGTAGAGCACGGAGACGTCCTCGCCGAGGCGCACGATGACGAGGTCCAGTCCGTCGACCGTGGCGCCGAACGGGATCCGGTCGGCGATCTCGGCGATGTTCGCGATGCGGACGCGCTCGGCAACCACGTCGATACCTCCGGCAGGTCGGCAACCTGTGGTCGACCGTAGGGCGCCGCGGGTGTCCTTGGGAACGCGGACGCATTACCGAGTGCGGACGGATCGCGGACCTGACGGGTGCTCAGTGGATGCGGGTAGCCGCGGGGGGTGGTGTCAGCGCTCGGCGCGGGCGGTTCGTACGATGAGAGTTACCACCCGGTAGGGGCACTCGCGCACGAGGGGCTGAACCCATGAAGCTGGCGATGTTGGTGCCCTACGCGGGCGATGTGAAGTCGACCATCGACCTGGTCGTGGCGCTGGAAGCGGCCGGGCTGGACCAGGTGTTCGTGCCCGAGGCCTACTCCTTCGACGCCATCAGCACCGTCGGCGCGATCGCGGCGCTGACCTCGCGCATCGAGATCGGCACCGGCGTGCTCAATGTCTACAGCCGCACCCCGGCGTTGCTCGGCATGACCGCGGCGGGGTGCGACGCGATCAGCAACGGCCGGTTCATCCTCGGTCTGGGCGCCAGCGGGCCGCAGGTGATCGAGGGCTTCCACGCCGTCCCCTACGACACCCCGCTGGCCCGGATCCGGGAGACCATCGAGGTCGTCCGCATGATCCTGCGCCGCGAGGTGCTCGAGTACGACGGCAAGGCGCTGCACATCCCGCTGCCCGCGGGGCAGGGCACCGGGCTGGCCAAGCCGCTGAAGCTGATCAACCACCCGGTGCGCTCGAACGTGCCGATCTGGTGGGCCTCGCTGATGCCCAAGGCCGTGCAGGCCACCGCCGAGGTGGCCGACGGATGGGTGCCGGTGTTCTTCCTGCCCGAGCGCGCTGATGTCGTCTGGGGTGACGCGCTGCGCGCGGGCCTGGCCAAGCGTCCGGCCGAACTCGGCACGCTGCAGATCGTCGCGGGCGGACCCGCCGCGATCGGCGACGACGCCCCGGTGGAGGTGGCCCGCGGGGCCGTCCGCAAGCAGGCCGCGCTCTACCTCGGCGGCATGGGCGCGCGCGGGAAGAACTTCTACAACACAGTGGCCACCCAATACGGCTGGGGCGACGAGGCGCGCGAGGTGCAGGACCTGTACCTCGACGGCAAGAAGGCCGAGGCCGCGGCGGCGCTGCCCGCGGACCTCGTCGACGGGCTGCACCTGGTCGGGCCCAAGGGGTACGTGGCCGAGCGCATCGCCGCCTACCGGCAGGCCGGGGTCACCTCGCTGTTCGTGGAGCCGGTGGAGGGCACCGACCCGGTGCGGATGATCGCCGCGATGCGCGAACTCATCGACGCCTGAGGCGTCACTCGCCCATCGGGGTGCGCCCGAGTGGGTGATCAGACGCCGAACGACTGCGCTGGTTCATCGCCGCTGGGCAGCCTGGACGGTGCGGCCGCCCATTCGCAGGCTCGGCCGGCGGAGGGACGGTGGGAGCCGTGCGAGAGCGTCGGGTCGTCGGACTGTTGTTGGGTGTCGTCGCAGCGTGCGCGGTGGTGACGGCGTCACCGGTCGCGGCCGCACCGGACCCGCTGCCCCGGCCGGGTCTGGACGGGCCCGTCGGCACGCACGGCCAGGTCGGGAACAACGGTCCGGTCGGCACCCACGGCCAGGTCGGGAACAACGGTCCGGTCGGCACGCACGGCCGTGTCGGGAACAACGGTCCGGTCGGCACGCACGGCCAGGTCGGGAACAACGGTCCGGTCGGCACCCACGGCCACG
>DASXPS010000084.1 GCA_036493475.1 Sporichthyaceae bacterium
TCGCCGAGTCGGTCCACGTCAAGGGCATCTACGCCTACCAGCGGTCCTACCCGGACCCGTTCGTTTACGCGCCGGTGACCGGGTACGACTCGCTCTACAGCGCCACCGGCATCGAGAAGACGGAGGACAAGTTCCTGTCCGGGTCGGACCCGCAGCTCACGGTGCACAACCTGATCGACCTGGTCACCGGGAAGCCGAAGCGGGGCGCGACCGTCCAGCTCACCATCAACTCGGCCGCCCAGACGGCGGACTATGAGGCGCTCAAGGCGACCGGGCGGCTCAGCGGCGCGGTGGCGCTCGACCCGAAGACCGGCGCCGTCCTCGCCGTGGCGTCCTACCCGACCTTCAACCCGAACAAGTACGCGACGTTCGACAGCGCCCAGCTCAAGCGGATCGACAACCGCTACCTCAAGGACCCGCGGCAGCCGCTGGTCAACCGGGGCATCAACCAGACCTTCCCGCCCGGCTCCACCTTCAAGGTCGTGACCAGCTCCACCGCCTTCTCCACCGGCAACTACACGCCGCAGACCCGGGTGTACGCGCCGACCAACCTGAAGCTGCCCGGCACCTCTAAGGAGCTGATCAACTTCGACAACCTGCCCTGCGACGACGGCAGCAACCCGACCGGGAACGGCAAGGTGCCGCTCCTCTACGCCTTCACCGTCTCCAGCAACACCGTGTTCGGGAACCTCGGCATGAAGCTCGGCGACGACGCCATCCGGCAGCAGGCCGTCAAGTTCGGCATGAACGACGCGAACCTGAGGATCCCGCTGCCGGTGTCGGCGAGCAGCTACCCGCCGATCCCGGGCAACGACCCCGCATTCACCGCCTACTCGGCGATCGGCCAGTACAGCGACCAGGTCACGCCGCTGCAGGAGGCCATGTTCTCGGCCGCGATCGCCAACAACGGCACGCTGATGACCCCCTACATGGTCCAGAAGGTCACCGCGCCGGACCTGACCCCGCTGGAATCGGCCCAGCCAGCCCCGCTGGGCCAGGCGGTGAGCCCCGGCGTGGCCGCGAACGTGTCACAGATGATGGTCAACGTCGTCAAGCAGCCCTACGGCACCGCTCACAACACGGCTTTCCTCCCGCACATCGCCATCGCGGCCAAGACCGGGACGGCACAGAACGGCGCGAACAACACCGGGCTCGACGACGCGGTGTTCACCTGTTTCGCGCCGGTCGGCAACCCTCAGATCGCGGTTGGCGTCATAGTCAAGGGCGGCGGGCTGGGGGCCGACGCATCCGCGCCGATCGCGGTGAAGATCATCCAGGCCTACCTGGCCTCCCAGGCGAAGTGATGAGCGCCCGGGGAACGCAGAAAAAGGCCAGGGGCCGGCCCGGTCCGGCAAGGCCTGCGCGCCGGAGTGACATATCACCCCACCGCGCGGTTGACTACGACCCAGGACGGTTACGGAAGTGCGAGACATGACACAGCCGCGGCTTCTCGGCGGCCGCTACGAACTCGACGGCATCGTCGGGCGTGGCGGCATGGCCGAGGTGTTCCGGGCACGCGACATCCGCCTCGACCGTATCGTCGCGGTGAAGACCCTCCGCGAGGACCTGGCCCGGGACGCCACGTTCCAGGCCAGATTCCGCCGCGAGGCACAGTCGGCCGCCTCGCTCAACCACCCGTCGATCGTCGCGGTGTACGACACCGGCGAGGACGACGACGGGCCCTCGCACGTCCCCTACATCGTGATGGAGTACGTGGACGGCCGGACCCTGCGCGATCTGCTGCGGGACGACCGGCGGCTGCTGCCCGAGCGGGCGCTGGAGATCACCGACGGGGTGCTGCGGGCGCTGGACTACAGCCACCGCAACGGGATCGTGCACCGCGACATCAAGCCCGGCAACGTGATGCTGACCCGCACCGGCGAGGTCAAGGTGATGGACTTCGGCATCGCCCGGGCGGTCAGCGACGCGCAGGCCACCATGACCCAGACCGCGCAGGTGATCGGCACCGCGCAGTACCTGTCGCCCGAGCAGGCCCGCGGCGAGCGGGTGGA
>DASXPS010000085.1 GCA_036493475.1 Sporichthyaceae bacterium
CAGAAGTGCTGCAGATCGGTCAGCACCAGCTGGTCGACCTCGGCCCGGCTCGGTAGTGGCGTGCTTCCACCCCCGGCCAGCCACACCCGTGGTTGCGGGACTCGACCGCGTGGCGTCTCCCCCTGGGTGTTCATGCCGCCCTGCCCCGCTGCCGCCGCGCTGCAACGGGGCAGGGCGGATCACCGGTCTCACCCCGCGTCGCGGGGAGCGTGTTCGCGCGGGACGCTCGCCGGACCGCTACGCGCCGCTCGTCCTCGGACTCGCCGCCCCAAACGCCGAACTCCGCATCCAAGCCCAGTGCCCGCGCCGCCTCCCGGCACTCCACCCGCACCGGGCAACCCGCACAGACCGCCTTCGCCCGCGCGATCTGCAGCAGCGCCGGCCCGGCTCTTCCCACCGGGAAAAACTGCTTTTTCTGGACTACTGCGGCGGAAATGATCACGAGGTCACCTCCCGCTGGGCGTCCTCCTCGACGCGCTGTCGGATATGGGGGGTGCCGAGTTCGGTGCGTGGTTGCTGGTCGCGGCGGAGGCGGTCGAGGGCGGTGACCTTGTTATTCGCAGCGCTGAGGTTGACCTGGAGGCCTTGGACTTCGCCGAGCCAGCCGTTGAGTCGGGCTTCGGTGATCCGTTCGGTGAGGTTGTGGATGATCTCGACGAGCCGGTTGCGTTGGGCGGGGTCGACGCGCAGCATCGGGCAGCGGATGCAGGCGTGTTCGTGTTTGCAGGGGGTGCCGTAGGGGCGGGCGCAGGTGCCGAGTTCGACCTTGCGCAGGGCGAAGTGCTGGTGGAACTCGCGCCATTCGTCGTCGGTGGGGTCGCGGTACTCGACCTGTGGTCGCGCGGTGCGGCGTTGGTCGAGGAACGCCCGGTAGGTGTTGATCAGCTCGTCCTGGAAGACCGCGAGGTAGGCCTGGGTGCTGGCCAGGTGTTGGTGGCCGAGCAGTCGGGCGGTGATGTGGACGGGCAGGCCGCCGGTGACGGCGTCGGTGGCGAAGATCCGGCGGAAGTCGTGCGGGGTGAACCGCAGTGGTTGGCCGGCGGCGTCGAGCAGCTCGGCGCGGGCGATCGCGGCGTCGAGCAGGTTCTGCACCGTGGTGACGCTGAAGACCTCGTTGCGGTGGCCGGTGCGGCGTTGGAACAGGTGCGGCAGCGGGGGCCTTGTGAGTCGTTCGTGGCGGTCGTATTGGCTGGTCAGTGGCACGGTCCCGTTGTTGGTGTTGCGCAGCCGGCTGATGATGGTGGCCAGCACGCTGGCCAGCTCGGGGCTGATGAGCAGCAGCCGTTCCTGGTCGGTCTTGGAGGGCAGGATCTGCAGCAAAGGGACGAGTTCGTCGGTGTCGGGCAGCCGGTAGGAGACCAGGGCGAGGTGGGTGATCTCGAGGAGTTCCTCGAGGCGGACCCCGGTGTGTCGCAAGGTTTCGATGACCGCCCAGGCCCAGAACGCCGCGTCCTCGCTCTGGGTCACCTTGATGATCTCGTCGGTGGCGACGTTGGCGACGAGGACGACATCGCGCCGGTGCGCGTTCTCGCGCCGCGGGAGCTGGTGGACGGCGATGCGGCGGTAGCGGGTTCCGTCGTGGTCGAACTCCTCGCCTACTGCCCGTGCCCCGGCCGCGGCGAGCAGCCCGGCTGTGGCGATGCGGTGGCGGTGCGTGGAGTCGGCGAGCGCGACCAGCGCGGGTAGCCGTTCCCGGACTCGTTGGTGCATCGCGGCGGTGACCCGGCGTTTGTGTTTGGCGTGCCCGGCGGTGTCGCCGCGGCGGACCGGGCTGGGGACCGCGTGCTCGGCCCAGGTGGGGTCTTGCAACGCCCATTCCTGGATGTCGAGGTAGAGGGCTCGGACCTGCATGAGGACGTCGATGTAGTTGCGCCGCGGGCGCGGTTGTCCGCCGCCGCGCGGCGTGACCAGCGCGAGCCGTTGTTTCCAGGCGGCGGCCACGTCGTCGGGCAGGTGCAACCCGGCGATGTGGGGGTGGTGGGCCTCGATGTCGGCCCAGAACGCTCCGCAGAGGTAGCCGGTGATGCCCAGGAAGCTGTTGTAGTCCAGGGCGGGGCGGCGTTCGTCGAGGTAGCGGATCAGAACATCGCGCACGGGTCGGCATCCGATCCGGTAGCGGTCGACCAGCACCGCGGTGGGCAGCGGCCCCTCGCGGCGCATCGTCCGGTAGGGGTGATTGGGGACCACGTCGATCCCGCGCAACAGGTCCCAAGCCGCCAAGATCCCCGTGGGCGCCTCGCCGCGACGCGCCCGGCGCTCCTGCCGCATCTCCTCGACGTCGGCGAAGGTGAGCCGCTCCGGATCCAGCCCGGTGTGCAGGACGAGCTTGCTGAGCGCGACCAGCCCGTGATGCATCGAGCCGGGCGCCATCCCGGTCGCGGTGGCGCGGCGGGTCATCGCGTCGAACACCTCGGGCTGGATCACCCGCCGGACCTCGGCGAACAGCTTGTAGGCGCTGTAGGCGGTGAGGAACCCGTAGCTGGGTAGCACGACCCGACCCAGCAGCAGACCGGCCAGGCCGTCGCGGAGGATCTCGCGCGCGGAGCCGGTGGTGCGTCCCGGGACCCCGACCTCGTCGAACCAGGCCTTCCCGGCGTCAGCGCCGGCGTGGATCCACCGCTGCTGCCATCCGCTCCCGTCGAAGCCCGTCAGCCACCCCAGGATGGTGGCGGCCCCGAGGAGCGTCTGCCCTCGACGCTCTGCACCCCAGTCCGGCCAGGTGCCCAGCTCCGGCAGCCTGGTCAGGATCTCCTCGACCCCGGACCGGTCCATCGGCCCGACCCGGTCCGCGGCAGCGACAGCGGCCGGGGCGCTGCGCGCCACCACGGTGCCCGACGGCGCGGCGGGCGCCGGTGAGGTGGATCTGAAAGCGGACGTGGACGTGGAGGTAGAGGTAGAGGTAGAGGTAGAGGTGGTCATCGCACGCCTCCGCCGAGCAGGACGGCCAGGTCGTCACCGTCGTAGCCGGCGGCGGGCGGCGGCGGTTCGCTGCGCTGCTCGCGCTCGGCCAGGTAGCGGTGCGTGCGGGCGAGGACCTCATGGTCGTCGGTGATCAGATAGACCTGCGTGGTCGTCAGCTGCGCGTGCCCCAGGATCGTCTGAACGTCGCGCAGCGTCAGGGTCTGCGAGCGCAGCATCCGCAGCGCGCAGGTATGGCGCAGGTCGTGCATGGTCCAGTTGGTGCCCAACGCGTCGTTCGCGCGCCGCATCACCGCCCGCAACGCGTCGTAGGTCAGCGGCCGGCGGCGCTTGTCCTGCCCCGGACGGGCCCGGCGGCGCAGGGTCTGCCAGACCGGATCACCCGGCGCGGGTTCTCCCAGCTCGGCCAGCCACAGCCGCAACCACACGAACGCCTCGGAACTTGCCGGCAGCCACTGCGGGGCGCCGCTGCCCTTGCGGTAGACCCGGACGAGTTGGTCGCCCCAGTCCACGTCGGCGACGCGCAGCCCCAGCAGTTCCCCGGCCCTGGCCCCGGTGCTGATCGCCAACGCCAGCACCGCTCGGTCCCGGTCCGAGCGCATCGCGGCGAACAGCTCGACCCAGCGCTCATCAGGCATCGCCCGCGGCCGCGGCTTGGGCGCCTTGGGGTTGTAGCGCAGCCGGCCCTCGGCCCGAAACGGCTCCAACGGGTTGTGGTGGGCGTTCGCGCGCCGGCCCCGGCCCCGGTCGGTCACCACCGGGTTGACCAGCGGGCCGCCGCCGGTCTCGATCCAGAACTCATAGAAACAGCGCAGCACCGCGTTGCTGTGCCGGATCGTGCGGGCAGCGAACCGGTCGTCCAGGTACTGCTTGCGGGTCACCGGGTTCACCTGCCCGACCGTGGCCAACGACCTGGTCCGCGGCGCCCGGCGAGACTTGCCGGCCTGCTGCAACCACAACACGAAATCGCGGATCTCCGCCGCGCTCGCCCGGTCCCACTCCACGCCGACGGCCCGCAGGAACCGCCACCATCGCAGCAGGTCGAAGGCGTAGCTGCGCACGCTGCCCGCCGCGTGACCCCGCGCCACGAACTCGCGCAAGAACCGGCGAATCGGCTCCACCGCGACGCCCTCGGCGTCCACCACCACATACGGCACCAGCACGTCGGACGCCACGACCCGGCCCCAGCCGGACAGACGCAACGACCGCACATCACGATCGAGCTCGTCGAAAGTCATGCAACCCCCTTCAGGTCGCATGACTCGTACCGGCCAGATCACCTCCACCAGCTCGAACACGCAGGCAAACCGATCCGTAGTCCGGTCAATATGCTCCGGATCTACGTCGCGGCAGGCCGCGCGCCGATGCCAGTCCTCAACTTCCACCCTGCGCATCGGCCGGGCCTCCCTTCTTTCGTGTGCTCGGCCACCCAGTACCTCGGGCGGGTGATGCATTCAAAGATCTGAGTACTCAGATAAACATAGATCTGTGTACTCAGGTTGGCAAGGGGTGAAGCTCAGGCGT
>DASXPS010000086.1 GCA_036493475.1 Sporichthyaceae bacterium
GGTCGCACACCACCCGGGACGGCCCGTCACGCTGGTGGTCGGCCAGCAGCCGACGCGCCGAACTGCCGAGTTGAGGGCATTCGGTCACGCTGGACTCCACCGTCGCCAACAACGACTGCGTCAGCACGCCTCTTCGATGACGAGCATGACTTGCCGAATCTGGTTTCGGAACTCAGCCAGCCAGAAGGCGCTGTGAGGGGGAGCCTCGCCGGCTGCGAAGGCGCTCACTCGCTTGAGTAGCGCTTCAAGTTCCTGGCCGGACACCTCACGCGGGTTGGCGTCGTAGGCGTGTAAGACTCGCAGATCGGGCCGCTGCGAAAGTCGCTGTCGACGGCGCCTGAAAACTGACCCTCTATGGACGGGTGAAAGTTGACCCCCTGCCCGTCCACTATCTGGGAGGGTGATCACGTTGGAGGAGTGGGCGGAGATCCGCCGGTTGTATCGGGCTGAGCGGATGTCGATCAAGGCGATCGCGCGGAAGTTGCATCTGGCCCGGAACACGGTGCGTAGTGCGGTGCGGTCGGTGCAGCCGCCGCGGTATGTGCGGGCGGGGACCGGGTCGATCGTGGACGCGGTGGAGCCGCAGATCCGGGCGTTGCTCAAGGAGTTCCCGGACATGCCGGCGACCGTGATCGCGGAGCGGATCGGCTGGGGTCGGTCGATGACGGTGCTCAAGGAGCGGGTGCACCTGTTGCGGCCGGTGTATGCCCCGACCGATCCGGCGTCGCGGACGACGTATGAGCCGGGCGAGATCGGGCAGTGTGATCTGTGGTTCCCGCCGGCACAGGTCCCGTTGGGGGATGGCCAGGTGGGGGTGCCGCCGGTGCTGGTGCTGACCTCGGGGTATTCGCAGTGGCGGGCGGCGGTGATGATCCCGACCCGGGCCGCCGAGGATCTGGTGCTGGGTCAGTGGGCCGTGATCCAGCAGCTCGGTGGAGTGCCCCGGTTGCTGGTGTGGGACAACGAGGGCGGGGTGGGCCGGCATCGCGGCGACGACCCGAAGCTGACGCGACAGTTCGCGGTGTTGCGGGGGCTTTTGGGCACCCGGGTGTATGTGACCCGGCCGCGGGATCCGGAGACCAAGGGGAAGGTGGAGCGGACCAACGGGTACTTCGAGACCTCGTTCCTGCCCGGGCGCCGGTTCGCGGACCCGGCCGATTTCAACGCCCAGATGGCCGAGTTCCTGGTTCGGGCCAACGGCCGGAAACGGCGCAGCTTGCAGGGTGCGGCGGCAACGGATCGGATCGGCGCGGACCGGGCCGCGATGGGTGTGCTGCCACCGATCGACGTGGCGACGATCGGCTGGCGTAACAGTGTGGTCCTGCCCCGCGATCATTACGTGCGGCTGGATTCCTGCGACTATTCGGTGCACCCGGGTGCGGTGGGGCAGCGGGTCGAGGTGTTCGCTGACCTGGACACGGTTCGTGTCCGGCGGGGCGGGGTGCTGGTTGCTGAACATCAGCGGTGCTGGGTGCGGCAGCAGAGCATCACCGACCCGGCTCACCGCCGAGCCGCTGACGTCATGCGCCGGGCGTTCCAGGACCGCCGCCCGGCCGGTCGCGGACCCGCGGCCGACGAGGTGCAGGAACGTGATCTGTCCGCCTATGACCGGGCGTTCGGGCTCGACGACGAAGGGCGGGTGGCGTGATGGCCACCAGGACCACGACCAGCGCGGCGGCTGGGCCGACACAAGCGCAGACCCTCGCGGAGATCGCCTACCTGACTCGGGCGTTGAAAGCGCCGACGCTGCGCGACAGCGTCGAGCGGTTGGCCGAGCGGGCGCGTTCGGAGGGCTGGACCCACGAGCAGTTTCTGGCTGCCTGCCTGCAACGCGAAGTCTCCGCCCGCGACTCGCACGGCGGTGAAGGCCGGATCCGGGCCGCGAGGTTCCCGGCCCGCAAAGCCCTCGAAGAGTTCGACTTCGATCACCAGCGGTCCCTGAAACGCGAGACCATCGCGCACCTGGGCACCCTGGACTTCATCACCGCGAAAGAGAACGCGATCTTCCTCGGCCCGCCCGGCACGGGCAAGACGATGCTGGCCATCGGGCTGGGGATCCGGGCCTGCCAGGCCGGGCACCGGGTCGCGTTCGCCACCGCCGCCGAATGGGTCGCCCGGCTCGCTACCGCCCACCAGCAAGGCCGGCTGCAAGCCGAGATCACCAAACTCGGCCGCACCCCTTTGGTGATCGTCGACGAGGTCGGCTACATCCCGTTCGAACCGGAAGCGGCGAACCTGTTCTTCCAGCTGGTCTCGGCCCGCTACGAACGGGCCAGCCTGATCGTCACGTCCAACAAGCCGTTCGGCCGCTGGGGCGAGGTGTTCGGCGACGACGTGGTCGCCGCCGCGATGATCGACCGGCTCGTGCACCACGCCGAGGTCATCTCCCTCAAGGGCGACAGCTACCGGCTACGCAACCGCGGCGACCTGGGCCGGATCCCCGCCGCCAAGACCGACACCTGAGCACCCTGCCCTTGGTCAGAATGGGTGCACGGCGGCGGTCAACACCAGCGGCACCCCGTTGACCCGCCGGATCGCCCGCAACCGGGTCACACCACCATCGTCGAGCACCGGCGCCGGATCGGCACCCTCGCACGCCGGCAACGCATCCGCCCACGCCGTGAACACCCGCCGACCCAGGCCAGAGTCGACCTCGCACAGATCCGCGTGACCCATCAACGCCCGCGGGGTAACCGTCCAGGTCAACACCGGCAGCCCACGATGGGTATCCAGTACCTGCACCAGCACCCCCGCCCTCCACCGCAGCAACCGCTGCTGCACCAACTCATCGGCCATCATCGACACCCCTTTCCTGGCCACCATCTCCGGCGGCCAAGAGCAGCACGCGTCAGCCGCCTCCAGCAAGCCAAGATCGCGCAGGGGGTCAGTTTTCAAACGTCGAAAAGGGGTCAGTTTTCAGGCGTCGTTGACAACCGCAACCACGCGATGACCCCGTACGCGGGCGGTCATCGACCGGGCGCAGGCGATCAAGGAGGTGAGCGCAACAGAAATGGTGCGCTCTGCGAGCGAGACGACGGGGCTCAAGGACGACGAGATGGACCTCATGCTGATGTTCTGGAAGATCAGCAGTGCCGTCGCTCACGGAGATCGCGGACATCTGCCGATCTTCGAGCAAGAGGTAGGCGCCCAGGTCCGGCCAGGTGTTTCCGCGGTCAGGATTACTGCCCCAACGAACTGGATCTTGTCTGGTAGCCAGGGT
>DASXPS010000087.1 GCA_036493475.1 Sporichthyaceae bacterium
GCCACCGTGCTGGCGGCGGTGGGGCTGGCGGTGTCCACCCACGTGCCGGACAGCGCGGGCGCCCGCAAGCGCGCCGTGGCCCGCACCGTCCGCGAGGTCGCGGACTACTTGGGCAACACCCCGGCGGTGGCGCGCCGGTCCTACATCGACCCGCGGGTGATCCGCGGCTACGAGCAGGGCATCACGGTGGCCGCCGCCGTGGGCAAGTTGGGGCAGAGGGTGGTGCCCGGTGAGTTGGCCACCATCGGGCCGTTCGAGCAGGCGGTGGCCCGAATGCTCGTCAAGGTTGACTCCGCGGCCTGACGCTCACGTGGTCAGGCCGCGGGCGTGGCCTGACCGACACAGCAGGGGTACTACCGACGCGCCACGACGTGGAAGGTGTGCAGCTGCGGGTCCGCTGCGTCGGGAACGTACATGCCGGCCCGCACGCCCGCCGTCAGGTAGGCGACGCTCTCCGCATCGATCACCTCACCCGGCACCACCATGGGTACACCCGGAGGGTAGGGCGTGAGCATTTCCGCGGCGATCCGCCCCGGCGCCGCGGAAGCAGGCACATGCTCGGCGGCGGCAAAAAACGCCTCGCGCGGCAACATCGCCGGCTCCGCTTCGAAAGCGCCCGGCCCGGGCAACGGCACCTGCGGCGCGCGCGGTAGGCCGGGCGCCGCGTCGAGGAGCCGACGTAAGCCGTCGAGCAGCTTGCGTTCGGTGTCGTCGTCGTCCCCGGCGCTGATCTGCGCTCCGAGATGGCAGTAGTCGGCGGTACCCACATTGACCCGGCAGTTGTTCCGCAGCCACTCGGCCGCGACGTAGCCGGTGATACCGAGCGGTCGCACGTCGATGGTCAGCCGGGTTAGGTCCAGGTCGTGCGATCCGCAGTCGCCGTCGAGCACCTCACGGCCCATCAGATCCAGCCCCGGCAGCTGCGCGATCTGCTGCCGGATGCGCTTCGTGCGCTCCAGCACGCCCTGCCAGATGCGATGACCATCGCGGACCATGGAACGACGCCAACCGTCCAACGACGCGTACACCAGATTCGAGGAACTGGTGGTGCCGAGCAGATCCTCGCGCTGCTTCAACGCCTCGGGGTTCACCAGGTCGCCCTGCACATGGAACACCGAGCTCTGCTCCACGGCCGCGCCCATTTTGTGCACGCTGGTCACCACCAGGTCAGCGCCGGCATCCATGCCCCAGACCGGCAGCCCGTCGCTGAACGGGAAGTGGGCGCCCCACGCCTCGTCGACCAGTAGAGGCACACCGTGGCGGTGGCAGGCCTCGGCGACGCCCTTCAGGTCCGCGCAGGTGCCCCAATCGGTCGGGGTGATCATCAGCACCCCCTTGGCGTCGGGGTTGGCCTCCAGCGCAACCTGCACCTCCGCCGGTCCCGGTGGATGAGTCAGCGCCCAGCGCTCGTCGAACCGCGGGGGTATCCACACCGGACGCAGCCCGCCGACGACCAGGCCGCCGACGATGGACTTGTGCGCGTTGCGCGCGATCAGCAGGGTCTCCCCCGGGCCGGCCACCGAGATCATCGCGGTCTTGACCGACAACGAGCTACCGCAGGTGGAGAAGAACGCCTGCTCGGCGTGCACGGCAGCGGCCATCAATGCCTCGGCCTGCTTCAGCACACCGTGCGATTCCCGCCGATCATCCAAGCCGTTGAGGGCGAGGACGTCGTCCCGGAAAAGGTCCCAACCGAGGACCTGGAGGGTCTGTTCGTCCACCCCGCGCCCCTGCTTATGGCCCGGCGGCCCGTACACGACGTCACCGCGGCGGCGGAACGCCTCCAGTGCCTCCAGGATCGGAGCCTGCTCCTGGTCCAAAACTGCGCTCACTCGTCCTCCCGCTGCCAGTGGCCTGGCAGGGCACTACCCAGCGGAGCCCGAGCCATCAGTCCTCGAAGCCCGGCACCTCGTGCCGCACGGCCATCGGCCAGGCCCCCCAGACCAGTGCGAAGAGCAGCAACGAAACCCCGCCGACCACCCAGCCCGCGGTCCGGTTGAACACCACACTCACGATCAGCGTCATGGCCGCCGACACCGCGGTGGCCAACAGCGTCAGTCCGGCCAACACGCAGTGGTGGCCGCGCATCAACAATCGGTCCCGTTCCCGCCGGCGGAACAGCATGCGGTGCATGGCAACCGGCGCGATGAGGAACAGCGTGGACAGCGCGGCCAATCCGACCGCGGCGATGTACAGCCGGCGCTGGGTCTGGCTCAGCTCACCGAAACGTTGTTGGAAGGGGATGGTGAGCAAGAAGCCGGTGAGCACCTGCACGCCGGTCTGCATGACCCGCATTTCCTGCAGCAGTTCGGCCCACTGCCGATCGAACCGGGAGGTCTTCGACTCGGTGCGCTCGTAGTTGCCGTTCTCGCCCACGGTCAACCCCGCTGCAGCGCGCGGAAGACCTCCGCGTCCCGCACGGCGGCACCGCCGGGGTCGTTGTTGAAGTACACGTAGACGTCCTCGCCGTCGGCGAACGTCTGCTGGATTCGATGGAGCCAGGACTGCAGGGCCCGGCGGCCGTACCGCGGTCGGGGCCGGGCGCGGCCCTCGTGCAGCCGCAGGTAACCCCAGCCGGCGGTGCGCCACAGCGGGGTGAGCCGGCGGGATTGGCGATCCGCCCACACAGTGGCCGCGCCGTACTTCTCCAGGATTTTTCGGGTCTCGTCGGTCCACCAGGACGGATGACGGAACTCCACGGCCACCCTGATCCGATCCGGGAACTCCCGCAAGGTCCCGGTGAGCAGGTCGACGTCGGCGCGCAGGTTGGGGGGCAGCTGCAGCAGCACCGGGCCCAGGCGATCGCCCAGGCCCGATGCGCGCTGCAGCAGACGTTCCACCGGTTCGGCCGGATCCTTCAGCCGCTTGATGTGCGTCAGGTAGCGACTGGCCTTGACCGCCATCAGAAAGCCGGGCGGGGTGGCTTGCCGCCATTTGGAGAAGGTGGCCTGCTCGGGCAGCCGGTAGAACGTGTTGTTGTTCTCCACCGTGTCGAAATGCTGGGTGTACTCGGGCAGCCAACAGCGCTGCGGGCAACCCTGCGGGTACAGCACCCCGCGCCAGTCGCGGTACTGCCACCCTGAGGTGCCAAGGTGGATCACGGCTGGAGCACTACCTTGCGACAGTTGTCGAGCTTCTTCTGGAACATCTCATATCCGTGCGCGGCCTCGCTCAACGGCAGGTGGTGGGTGGCGAAGCTGTCCACCCCCAACGGGTCCGTGCTGTCCATCAGCAACGGCAGAATGTCGTCGATCCAGCGGCGCACGTGGCACTGCCCCATGCGGATGGTGATGCCGCGGTCGAACATGTCCATCATCGGCATCGGGTCGGCCTGGCCGCCGTACACGCCGGACAGGGACACCGTGCCACCGCGACGCACCGCGTGCACGGCGGTGAGCAGCGCGCCCATCCGGTCCACACCGAAGCGCTCCATCGCGGCCCGCGCCATTGCGTCGGGCAGGTGGGCGACCATTGCGTGCGCGGCCTTGCCGAGCGGCGACTTGGCCGCCTCCATGCCCACCGCGTCCACCACGGAGTCCGGGCCCCGGCCGTTGGTCATTTCGATCAACGCCTCGGCGACGTTGTTTACGCCGTTGACGTCCAACGCTTCTACGCCGGCGACCCGGGCGGCCGCGAGCCGGTCGGGTACCAGGTCCACCCCGATCACGCGGTAGCCCTTGTGCAGTGCCATCCGCGCGCACATGCCACCGATCGGTCCCAGTCCGAGCACGGCCACCGTGCCGTCCTTCGGCACATCGGCCCACTCCAGCGCCTGCCAGGCGGTGGGCAACACGTCGGACAGGAACAGGAACCGGTCGTCCGGGAGTTCGTGCGGCACCTTGATCGGGCCGAACTGGGCCTGAGGCACCCTCAGGTACTCGGCCTGCCCGCCGGGCACCGACCCGTACAGCGAGGTGTAGCCGAATAGCGAGGCGCCCTTACCGGTCTGCGAGTTCTGCGTGGTCTCGCACTGCGCGTACAACTGCCGGTCGCACATCCAGCAGTGGCCGCAGGAGATGTTGAACGGAATCACCACCCGATCGCCCGGTTTGATGTGGGTCACCCCGGAGCCCACCTCAGTCACGATGCCCATGGGCTCGTGCCCGAGCACGTCACCGGCTTTCAGGTACGGCCCGAGCGCCTCGTAGAGGTGCAGGTCGGAGCCGCAGATGGCGGTCGAGGTGATTTGCACGATGGCGTCGGTGGGCGCCTCG
Organism: Sporichthyaceae bacterium; assembly: GCA_036493475.1. Taxonomy (NCBI): domain Bacteria; kingdom Bacillati; phylum Actinomycetota; class Actinomycetes; order Sporichthyales; family Sporichthyaceae; species Sporichthyaceae bacterium. The sequence continues at coordinate 4,215 of DASXPS010000087.1, forward strand.
ATGCGGGGATCGGGTACGTCGATCACCTCGACGGAATGACGGCCCTGCCAGGTCAATGCCTTCATGTGCGGTTCAGCACCTTTCCGTTGTGGTGCCGGCGATCGGCGTACGGCCCGCCCGGCGCCAACGCCGGGCTGGATCCGGATTCGCGGCCGGCCAGCGCCGTGATCAATTCGCTCGCGGTCAGCGTGGAACTGCGACGGGGTTGCCAATCCAGCTCGCGCAGAGCGCGGTCGCTGTCGATGAGCGGCGCCCGCATGGCCAGGTCGAACCAGCCGGGGGACACCGGCACCGCGTGTGCGGTGAAAAGCCCACGCACCACGGTCCGCACCAACGCCGGCGGCAGCTCCAGCGGTTTCGCCCCCACCAACGCCGCGAGGCCCGTGGTGTCCAACGGCTCGGCGGCCAGGTTGAACGCGCCGGCAATGCGCCGATCCAGGATGGCCACGATCGCGGCCGCCACATCGTCGGCGTGCACGAACTGCAGCGCCAAACCGCGCGGCACCGGCAACCGGCCGACCATCCCGGCCAGTTTGCGTCCGAGGCCGATGACGGGTGCCGGGGCCAGCGGGCCGATAAACAGCGCCGCGATCTCGGTCGCAGCGGTGGCCTGCGCGACCAACGTCGGGCGGATCCGGGTGACCACCGTCCCCGGATCGGCTTCCTCGAAGCGGTCCACGATCCGCTCGGCGGCCACCTTGTGCCGGCTGTACGCCGAGCTGTGGATGCCGGTGGTGGGCCAGTCCTCGGTAACCGGTCCGCGGCCGGGCGCGTAGGCGCCCAGTGACGAGGCGTGCACCACATGCCCGACCCCGGCCGACGCGGCCGCTGCCAGCACCGCGCGGGTGCCGTCCACGTTGACCGCGCGCATGGCCTCTTCGTTGCGTACCGGCTGGATGGCCCACGCCAGGTGCACCACGGCATCGACGCCGGTGAAGGCGCGGGACAGATCGGCGCGGGCACCGGGTTGGGACAGGTCGACACGGACCCATTCGGCCCGGTCATAGGGCGGGTCCGGGGCCGGGGGGCGACGGCACAGTGCGGTCACCTCCATGGGGGTATCACGCAGAGCGCGCAGCAGTGCTGTGCCGATGTTGCCCGAGGCGCCGACGACAGCCACCCTCATGACTTGATGCTCCTCGATAGTGGTTGACGACAGGTCAGATTGCTTGCCGCAGCGAACTGCGGCCGGATTGCCAGTGCTCCAGCAGGTGCTCGTCGAGCCGTTCCTCGAGCAGCAACGCGGCGCGAATGCCGAACACGATGTCGGCGGTCAGGTCGGGTTCGTCGGTGATCAGCGCGGCGATGGCCTCGCGCATCACCCGCTCGTGCACCGCATCCGCCACCACGTGCTCGGCGTAGAACCGTTGCGTGGCCGGACCGCAGTCGTGAGCCTGCAGTACCCGCAGCATGCGTTGTGAGCTGAGCGGTGAACTCAGCTCCACCAGGGCCAGTTGCCCGATCAGTGCCCCGCGCAGACGTCGATGCAGGCCACACCAGGACATGAGGTTGACCAGGGCGAGCATGGGCGCGGGCATCACGTCCAGGTAGGCGCCATAGCGAGGATCCAGCTCCAGGTCCGCCATCAGCTCGGCGAACAACAGGCTGTGGCTGCGGTTGGGATTCCCGCCGCCGTACTCGTCGAACTCGACGCCGGCCACCAGCGCCTTGGCCGCGCCACTGAGTCGGGGCAGCACGAACGCCTGCGGGTCGGCCTCCTTGAGGTGATACATCGACCGGTGCGCCACCAGCTCGCGCAGCCAGGCGCGGTTCGGGTGGTGCAGCAGATGGGCCGACGGCCCGGTGTTGCCGGGTGGCGCGGTCAACGCCTCCAGTTCATCGCGCAACGCCAGGGTGTCGGAGTGCGGGTCGACCAGGGCGCGCAGCGCGGTCTCGAAGCCCGCCTCGAGTTCGCGACGCAGGGTCAGAACGGCGGGTTCCCACTCCTTCTCCGGGGCCACCCCGGCGAAGCCTCGGTAGTGCAGCTCGTAGCAGACGTAGAGCGCGAGCTGCGCGTCCTCGCCGAGGGCATCGGGCGGCGCGCCAGGCGCCGCCGCGGGTTCATCACGCAACAGCGCGAACAACTCGGCCGAGGCCCGCCCACGGGCTGCGGGCAGTTGTGGGCTCCGGTCGACCCGGAGCGGGGCTTCGCGCACGACGCTCACCACATTCGAGGTACCCGCGCCCGCGGCATCCAATGCAGGAAGCAGGTGTGGCAATGCCGCAAAAGCGCCGGAGCATCGTCGTGCGGGCCCGGGGTAGACGGGGCTGGTGATGCTGCTTCGTTTGCCCGGTGTGTACTCCCCGGACGCTGATACCGAATTGTTGATCGACGCGATCACCGAGCACCCGCCGGCGCCCGGTGCTCGCGCGTTGGACGTCGGCACGGGCACCGGACGGGTGGCCCTTGCCCTGAAGAGCGTGGGCGCGTCGACTGTGGAGGCGATCGACATCAGCCTGCGCGCGGTGCTCGCCGCCCGATTGAACGCGGCCATGCATCGCCTGCCGATCCGGGTGCGTCGTGGGGACCTGTTGAGTCACGCCGACGGTCTGTTCGATCTGATCGTGGCAAACCCGCCGTACGTGCCGAGCGGTACCGAACGGCCCGGTGCGCACAGCCGAGCCCGGGCGTGGGACGCGGGCCACGACGGCCGATCGCTGCTCGACCGGCTGTGCGAGGCCGCGCCACGGCATCTGCGACCGAACGGTGCGGTGCTGCTGGTCCATTCCGCGTTGTGCGATCCGGACCGCACCGTCGCCGCGCTGACCGATAACGGGCTGCGCGCCGCGGTGATCCTCGAGCAGGAAATCCCGTTCGGGCCGGTACTGCGCTCGCGCGCCGAGTGGCTCGAACAGCAGGGCCTGGTGTCGCCGGGGCAGCGCACCGAGCGCATCGTCGTCGTGCGGGGCGAGAAGCATGGCTGAGCAGCGCGAGCGACCAGTGCGGGTGTGGGTCGACCCGGCAGGCCCCACCTACATCGAGGGCCCCGTCGAGCTGTGCCTCGACGGGGCCTCCTCCGCGCAGCTGGTGGATCGTTTCCGGGTGGCCATCTGCGCGTGCCGCCGGTCCGGGCGCTATCCGCTGTGTGACGGCAGTCACCGTCGGCTGACCGACACCTTCCACCCGGAGACCTGATGACGGATCAGGCAGAGCAACTCGCGCCGGTCGTACAGCGCAACATCAAGACGCTGTTCGATCGGCGCCGCGAGGACGAGGAGGCGCGCGCGGCGCACTACCGGCTCGCCGACGGCATCTCCGCCGGCATCGGCAGCATGCGGTTCGTCGTCGTGCAACTGGTCCTGGTGGTGGCCTGGGTGCTGGCCAATCGCGGGCTGGACTTCGACCGGCATTACGTCGGATTGTGCACAGTGGCCGCGGTGGAGAGCATTTTTCTGACCGCGTTCGTGCTGATCAGTCAGAACCGCATGCGCGCGCTGGCCAACGAGCGGGCAGAACTGGACGTCCAGGTGACCTTGTTGGCCGAGCACGAGATCACCCAGATTATGCGGGTGCTGGATGCCGTGGCCGAAAAGGTCGGTGTCCCCGCAGACATCCGCGAGGACACCGAGGAACTGATCGAGGAGGTCGAGCCCGAGCAGGTGCTCGAGGAGATCTCCCGTCGCGACGATTGAGCGGTCAGCCCTTGCCGGGCAGGAAGTCCTGCACCTTGGCCTTGATGCCCTGTCGGATGACATCCGCCCGGTCCGCGTCCCCGCGCACCACCGCCTCGATGGAGTGCTCGATCTGGTCCCAGGTGGCGTGCGGCGGGATCGGCGGCACCGCCGGATCGGTATGAAACTCGACCAGTGTCGGGCGGTCGGCGGCCAACGCCTCGTCCCAACTGTCGGCGACCTCCTCCGGCTTGGACACGCTGATCCCGTGCAGACCGAGACTGCGCGCATAGCCGGCGTAGGGGAAGTCCGGCAATGACTGCGAGGGCAGGAACTCCGGCGACCCCCCCATCGCGCGCAGCTCCCAGGTGACCTGGTTCAGATCGTTGTTGTGCAGCACCGCGATGACCAGCCGTGGGTCGGCCCAGTCCGGCCAGTACTTGGCGATGGTGATCAACTCGTTGATGCCGTTCATCTGCATGGCACCATCGCCGACGAACGCGAAAACGGGCCGGTCGGGGTGCGCGTACTTGGCGCCCACCGCATACGGCACGCCGCAGCCCATGGTGGCCAGCGTCCCGGACAGCGTGCCGCGCATGGTGCCGCGGATCTGCACGTGGCGGGCATACCAGTTGGTGGCCGAGCCGGAGTCCGCCGTCATCAACGCGTCGGCGGGCAATCGCGGGGAGAGTTCGTGGAAGACCAGTTCCGGGTTGAGCGGGTCCGCGGAGACCTTGGCGCGGCGTTCCATGACCTCCCACCACCGGCTCACGTTGCCCTCGATGTCGGCCCGCCACTGTGGGTCCGGGTTCGGCTTCAGCAACGGCAGCAGCGCGCGCAGCGTGGTAGCGGCGTCCCCGACGAGGTTGACCTCGAACGGGTAGCGCATGCCCACCATCGTGGGGTCGAGGTCGATCTGGACCCCACGGGCCTCGCCGAACGGGGGCAGGAACTGCGAGTACGGGAAGCTGGACCCGATCACCAGCAGCGTGTCGCAGCCCATCATCATCTCGTAGGAGGGACGGGTGCCGAGCAGTCCGATGGAGCCGGTCACCCAGGGCAGGGCATCGGGCAGCACGTCCTTGCCGAGCAGGGCCTTGGCCACCCC
>DASXPS010000088.1 GCA_036493475.1 Sporichthyaceae bacterium
CACCTCGGTCAACGCCGGGTCGCTGGAACCGCCGCTGAACCGGCGCTGCAGGGTGTGTTCGGTCTGCCCGTGGCGCAGCAACCGGAACGTGGTGATGGTGCCCAGGTCGCGGGCCCAGCCGATGATCTTCGGGGCGGCGTCGGTGCGGACCGTCACCTCGTCACCGGAGGGCGGGACGAGCACCTCGGCGGACTCACCGTCCAGGGCAAGGTTCGCCAGCCGATCGGCGTGCCCGTTCTGCGCACGCGGGATCCAGGTCCAGCTGACCCGGTCGGAGGTCGGGATCAGCGCACGCGCACGCGTGGCCAGCGGCTTGAGGTTGGCGTGCTTGACCGCCCAGCGCCCGGCCATCTGTTCGATGACCAGTTTGGAGTCCATCCGCACCTCGACCCGGGCCGCCGGGTCCAGTTCGAACGCGGCCTCCAGTGCCGCGATCAGGCCGGAGTACTCCGCGACGTTGTTGGTCGTCTCGCCCAGCGTCGCGGCGCGTTCCACCAACACCTCACCGGTGTCCGCGTCGCGCACCACGGCGCCGTAGGACGCCGGGCCCGGATTGCCGCGGGCGGCCCCATCGGCCTCCACGACCAACCGTCGACCGGTCATCAATCGATCACAGACCCGAATCGGCCACGCGGACCAGGATTCGTCGACACTCCTCGCAGCGGATGACCAGATCTTCCGGGGCGGCCTTGATCACGCTGAGGTCGGTGGTGGACAACTGCATGCGACAGCCCTCGCAGCTGCCCCGGCGCAGCGCGGCCGCGCCCACCCCGCCGGTGGTTGCGGCGCGGATCTTGTCGTACAACGCCACGAACTCACCGGACAGGCCCCCGGCCAGCGTGGCACGCTCCCCACCCAACGTGGCGGACTCGGACTCGATCTCGGCCAACGCCGCATCGCGGGCGGCCCGGACGGTCACCAGGTCCGCGGCGATGGTGTCGCGCTCGGCGGCGAGCTCCGCCGCCCGGGTCTGGGCGGCCTCCCGGCGTTCCATGATCTCCAGCACGGTGTCCTCGAGTTCGGCCTGTCGCCGGGCGAGGCTGACGATCTCGTGGGACAGGCTCTCCAGCTCCTTGGCCGAACTCACCTGACCGGCATCCAGCCGCTGCTGGTCGCGCACCGCCCGGCTGCGCACCGCCTCAACGTCGGCTTCGGCCTTGAGCTGTTCCCGGCCGACGTCGGAATCCTCGGTCTGGGCGGCCACCAGCAGGTCCGCCACCTGGGCCTGACGCCGCGTCAGCACCGCCAACGTCGCGGTCTCCGGCAGCGTGTCCCGACGATGGGCCAGCCGGTCCAGCCGGAAGTCGAGATCCGCCAGGTCGAGCAACCGCCATTGGTCGGAGAGCGCGACGTTCAGGGCTCCTCCTCACGCACCGTGCGAGGTCCACGGGTCGGTCGACAATGTGGAGATGTGGGTCTCCACCGTAGTCGCGCCGGCCGGGTCGCGTTGCGCCAACCCGGCGCACAGCGCCCGCGCCGCGTCGTTCAGCCACGGCCATTCCCCGGCCCAGTGCGCGACGTCCACCAGCGCCGGGCCGCCGGCCTCCAGGGCCTCCGAGGCCGGGTGATGACGCAGGTCGGAGGTCAGATAGACGTCCACCCCGGCCGCGGCCACCGCCCCGAACAGGGAATCCCCGGCCCCACCGCAGACCGCTACCCGGCGCACCGGTCGGTCCGGGTCGCCCGCCACCCGTACCCCGGTGGCGGTGCGCGGCAGCCCGCGCACCGCGCGCTCGATGAATGCCGACAGCGGCTCGGCAGCGGGCAACTCGCAGATCCGTCCGATCCCGCAGGCCGACGGCTCCGGGGCAAGCTCGGTGACATCGAAGGCCGGCTCCTCGTAGGGGTGCGCGGCGCGCAGCGCCGCCACCACGGCCGCCCGACTCCCCCGCGGTGCCACCATCTCCAGGCGGGTCTCGTCGACCGTCTCGACGGCCCCGACCTGCCCGATCGTGGGAGAGGCGCCGGCCAGCGGACGGAACGTGCCGGTGCCCTCGACGGTGAACGCGCAGCGGTCGTAGTCCCCGATCGCGCCGGCGCCGGCCGCGGCCAGGGCATCCAGCACCGACTGCGCCTGCGGGTGCGGCACGAACGTGACGATCTTGTCCAGCGCGGCACCCGGCTCCGGTTCGATCGGTTTCCCGGCCGGCAGACCGAGCGCCGCGGCCAGCGCGTCGGAAACGCCGGGCCGGGCCACGTCGGCGTTGGTGTGCGCGACCAACAGCGCGCACCCGGCGGTCAGCAGGCGGTGCACGACGCGGCCCTTGGCCGTGGTCGCCGGCACCCCGTGCACCGGGCGCAGGAACAACGGGTGATGGGTGACCAGCAGGTCCGCGCCGAAGGCACGCGCCTCCTCGGCCACCGCGGTCACCGGGTCGACGGCGAACAGCACCCGGCGTACGGGTTGGTCGGGATCCCCGCAGACCAGGCCCACCGCGTCCCAGGACGCGGCCGTGCGCGGGTCGTAAAGCTGGTCCAGGACGGCGAGGACATCGCGCAACCGCGGCGGTTCGGCGTCGGACACGCCGGTGAGATTACAGGCTGACGAGCGGGGCCCCGGGCCCCGCGAGGATCACTTGGCGGTGTGCTGCGGCGCGGTGGCGCAGGTCTGCGCGCCGGGCGGGCAGGACGCAGCGGTACCGGTCAGCGCGGAGTCCAGCGGCAGCGTCTGGGCCAGCAGGAAGCCGCAGAGCAGCAGGAGCAGCACCATCCAGTTGACCAACGCGAGCATCACGTTCAGCGGGTCGACACGCATGGCGCGGGCCGGCGCCCCGAGCACGTCCCACTCGGCGGCCACCTGGCGCGGGATCCACAGCCGCGCCGGGGCGTCGGAGCGCGCCGCCCGGTGCAGACCGAGAACGGCCATTCGCGTGCCCCACCTTCCCCCGAATGTGTCCCTGATCCGACGCACGGATCGGGGCCGACGGTTCCGGGATACGCGCATCGAATTCCCGACGCGCCCGCAATCGGACGAAGGCCACCCGAACGTCCCAACCCGTCTCAGCCGTTCGGCTGATGCAACTCGGACCGAACGACCGAATCCGCGCCGGCGCGTGCTGCGTCGAATCGGACATCGCTTCGACGCAGCTTTTTCAGAGAGGACTGGGCAGTGATCAGCAAGTTCCTGGATCCGCTGGGCGTCATCGCCGGGACGTGGAACTGGACCAGCGGTCATGGCGGCGGTGGCCTCGCGGCCCTGGTGCTGACTGCGTTCGTGCTGCTGCTGCACCTGCTCGTGCTCGGCGTCGTGTTCGCGCTGGTGTTCAACACCCGCGCCTCGATCGAGACCATCCGCGGCTTCCGTCAGGGCGCGCAGTCGTCCATCCCCGGCCAGCGCAGCACCACCGCCGAGGCGGGCTCGCACGAGTGGTGGACCGAGCTCTAACCGTGCAGCGGGGTGCTTGAGAGTGGGCACAACAGGGATCGAACCTGTGACCACCGCGTTGTAAGCGCGGCGCTCTACCGCTGAGCTATGCGCCCTCTGCGCCCGTCACAGTAGCGATTGCCTCGAGGTAAGCGGCGTGGTCGCGCGGGTGGGACAGGTCGCTGAGCACTTTCCAGCGCACGACGCCATCGCGGTCGATGAGGAACGAGGCCCTGGTGGCGACCCCGGCCTCGGGGTCGAAAATCCCGTAGGCCTGCGCGGTACCGCCGTGCGGCCAGAAGTCCGACAGCAACGGGAACTTCAGGCCCTCGGCGTCGGAGAACACGCGCAGCGTGTACGGCGAATCCACGGACACCGCGAGCACCTGCACCTGATCGTTCTGCAGCACGTCCAGGTCCGCCTGGATCAGGTTGAGCTCACCGGCGCACACGCCGGTGAAGGCCAGCGGGTAGAAGACCAGCAGCACCGCCCGGCCGTGGAAGTCCGACAACGAGACCACCACGTTGTGCTGATCGCGCAGCCCGAAATCCGGTGCCGACGCCCCCACCTCGACCGCATCCGCCCCGTGGTTCATGGCGGACAGATTAGCCGGCGTGCCGTCAGCGGGTCTTGCGGGCCGCCTTCGGGGCCACCAGACGGGTACCCGACCAGTCCCGGGCGGCCGAGATGCTGCTGGTCTGGGACAGCCCGGCGGTGGGCGCCGCCTCGCCGATGTCACTGGGCTCGACGTGTCCGTCGCGGCCGGCCTTGGGGGTCAGCACCCAGATCACGCCGCCGTCGGCCAGCGAGGTCAGGGCGTCCACCAGGGTGTCCACCAGGTCCCCGTCGCCGTCCCGCCACCACAGCAGGACCGCGTCGGCGACGTCGTCGTAGTCCTCATCGACCAGTTCGCCGCCGATGGCGTCCTCGATCGCGGCGCGCAGGTCGTCGTCGACGTCGTCGTCGTAACCCAGCTCCTGGACAACCTGACCGGCGGTGAACCCGAGACGCCCGGGGGCCGCACCCCCCGCGCCCTCGGCGCTCGCGCTCACGGAAGAACCCTCCTGAAAAGAACTCGCAGCCGACGCTGCTGCGCGGTAGTCCACCGCGCCTGACGCCCCGACGCAAGTACCGAGCCTCCGTGGCGCCGGTGCTGGGGATGACCGAGGACACACCCGTCTACCCGGGGGTAGGAGTGCATCGGAGGCCGGCAGGGACAACGATGGGAGGCAAACCAAGCAAGTTCCGCCGCCCCGCTCGACCAGCGGAAGGCACCCGAACAGAACAGGACGCTGCGTTGACGACAGGACGCGAACGTTTCTCGGTCATCTCCGACGGGCTGCCCAGCCAGTTGCCGGACGTCGATCCGGAGGAGACCAGGGAGTGGCTGCAGTCGCTGGATGCCATCGTCGACACCGGCGGCCGGGCCCGAGCCCGTTACCTCATGCTGCGCCTGCTGGAGCGCGCCCGGGAACGCCAGGTGGGCGTGCCGGGTCTGCGTAGCACGGATTACATCAACACCATCGGCACCGAGGCCGAGCCCTGGTTCCCCGGTGACGAGTTCGTCGAGCGGCGCATCCGGGCGTTCATCCGGTGGAACGCCGCGGTGATGGTCTCCCGGGGCAACCGCCCCGGCATCGGTGTCGGTGGGCACATCGCCACCTACGCGTCCTCGGCCAGCCTCTACGAGGTCGGCTTCAACCACTTCTTCCGCGGCAAGACCGGCGGCGAGTCCGGCGACCAGGTGTTCATCCAGGGCCACGCCTCCCCCGGCATCTACGCCCGCGCGTTCCTCGAGGACCGACTCTCCGAGCAGCAGCTCGACGGCTTCCGCCAGGAGCTGACCAACCCCGGCGGCGGGCTGCCCTCCTACCCGCACCCGCGGTTGATGCCGGACTTCTGGGAGTTCCCCACCGTGTCCATGGGCCTGGGCCCGCTGCACGCGATCTACCAGGCCCGGTTCAACCGGTACCTGTTGAACCGTCAGATCAAGGACACCTCGCGCAGTCGGGTATGGGCCTTCCTCGGCGACGGTGAGATGGACGAGCCGGAATCGCTGGGCGCCATCGGCCTGGCCGCCCGCGAGGAGCTGGACAACCTCACCTTCGTCATCAACTGCAACCTGCAGCGCCTGGACGGCCCGGTGCGCGGCAACGGCAAGATCATTCAGGAGCTGGAGAGTTACTTCCGCGGCGCCGGCTGGAACGTCATCAAGGTGATCTGGGGCCGGGACTGGGACCCGCTGTTGCACGCAGACGTGGACGGCGTGTTGGTCAACGCGATGAACACCACCCCGGACGGACAGTTCCAGACATTCACCACCGAGGACGGCAACTACATCCGGGAGACGTTCTTCGGCACCGACCCGCGACTGCGCAAGATGGTTCAACAGCTGACCGACGATCAGCTCACCAAGCTGTCCCGCGGCGGGCACGACTACCGCAAGGTCTACGCGGCGTTCAAGGCCGCCACCGAACATGTCGGACAACCCACGGTGATCCTCGCGCACACCATCAAGGGCTGGACGCTGAAAAGCTTCGAGGCACGCAACGCCACGCACCAGATGAAGAAGTTGACCAAGGCCGACCTCAAGGAGTTCCGCGACCGGCTGCACCTGGAGATCACCGACGCCGCGCTGGAGGCGGACCTGCCGCCGTATTACCACCCGGGGCAGAACTCCGACGAAGTCCAGTACCTGCAGGACCGCCGCCGCGCGCTCGGCGGTTACCTGCCCGCACGGGTCGCCCACCCCAAGCCGATCAAGCTGCCCGGTGACGACATGTACGCCGAGTTGAAGGCCGGTTCCGGCAAGCAGTCGGTGGCCACCACGATGGCCTTCGTCCGGCTGTTCAAGGACCTGATCAAGGACCCGGAGATCGGCCACCGGTTCGTGCCGATCATCCCCGACGAGGCCCGCACCTTCGGCCTGGACGCGATCTTCCCGACCGCGAAGATCTACTCCCCGCACGGCCAGACGTACGAGGCGGTGGACCGCAAGCTGCTGCTGTCCTACAAGGAATCCGAGCAGGGCCAGATCCTGCACGAGGGCATCAGCGAGGCCGGCGCGGTCGGCTCCCTGGTGGCCGCCGGGACGGCGTACGCGACGCACGGCGAGCACATGATCCCGATGTACATCTTCTACTCGATGTTCGGTTTCCAGCGGACCGGCGACGCCCTGTGGGCCTTCGCCGACCAGCTGGGTCGCGGGTTCATGCTCGGCGCCACCGCCGGTCGCACCACGCTCAATGGCGAGGGCCTGCAGCACGAGGACGGCCACTCGCTGCTGCTCGCCTCCACCAACCCGGCCTGCGTGTCCTACGACCCGGCGTGGAGCTTCGAGATCGCGCACATCGTGCAGGACGGCCTGCGCCGGATGTACGGGGCGTCGGAGGAGCACCCGCACGGCGAGAACGTCTTCTACTACCTGACCGTCTACAACGAGCCCTACCCGCAGCCGGCCGAGCCGGCGAACGTCGATGTAAACGGCCTCCTACGCGGGCTGTACCACTACGCGGCCGCCCCGGCGGTGGCCGAGAGCGCCCCGCGGGCGCAGATCCTCGCTTCCGGGCCGGCGATGATCTGGGCCCTGGACGCCCAGCACCTGCTCGCGCAGGAGTGGGGCGTGGCCGCCGACGTGTGGTCGGCGACGTCCTGGACGCAGCTGCGCCGGGACGCCGTGGAGTGCGACGAGCACAACCTGCTGCACCCCGACGAGCCGGTTCGGGTACCGCACGTGACCCGAATGCTGCACGGTGCACCCGGCCCGGTGGTCGCGGTCAGCGACTGGATGAAGGCGGTGCCCGACCAGATCGCCCGGTGGGTGCCGGAGTTCTCCGTGCTGGGCACCGATGGTTTCGGTCGCTCGGACACCCGGGCCGCGCTGCGTCGGCACTTCAAGGTCGATGCCCAGTCGATCGTGGTGCAGACGTTGACCGACCTGTCCCGCCGCGGCGAGGTCAAACCGGAGACCGTCCGCGAGGCGCTGGAGCGCTACCGCCTGGCCGACGTCACCGCCACCACCGCGCAGGAGGCCGGCGGCGCAACCTGACCCACCCCCCATCTGCGCTGGGCGGGCAGGCCAGGACACGCCACGGTTGTCACATCCGTCACATGGGTCACTCTGACGCCTAGTCTGATGCGCGCGACAAGAGCGCGATCGGAAGGCGTCACTTCATGGCGGGCACCACCCGGATTTCCCCGGTCACGGGCGCGGCCAAGCCGCGGTTGGCGCATCGGCGGGACCGGGCGGTGAACACCCTCGCCGCCCTGCTGCTGGTCGGCGGGGCGGCCACCGCGGTGTTCGCGGGCCCGGATGCCCAGGCCGGTCCGGACCGCTCCGATCCCGGCCCCAGCTACCCCGCCGGCGCCTCGGTGACCACCTTCACCGGCAAGGCCTTCGACACCTGCGAGGCGCCCAGCCTGAAGGCGATGGACGCCTGGTTGGACTCCCCGTACCGCGGCGTCGGCATCTACCTGTCCGGGCGCAATCGTGGCTGCGCGGAGCAGATAAACCTCACGCCGTCCTGGGTGCGCTCCACCACCGCGGTCGGCTGGCACCTGATCCCGATCGACATGGGCCTGCAGGCCCCCTGCCGGGACAACCGCAAGAAGAAGCCGATGCGCAGCAAGCACGCCACCGAAGAGGGCACCGCCGCGGCCGCGGGTGCGGTCTCCGCGGCCCGGGCGCTGGGCATCCTGCCCGGCAGCGCCATCTACGCCGACATCGAGGGCTACGACCCCGCCGACTCCGCCTGCGCCCGCACGGTGGCCAGGTACCTGTCCGGGTGGACGCAGGAACTGCACCGCCGCGGTTACCTCGGCGGCATGTACGGCAGCAGCCGCGCCGCATTGGGTGACGCCGCCGCCCGCTATGCCGAGGTCGATCTGACCCGCCCGGACGCGGTGTGGTTGGCCCGCTGGGACCGCGCCCGGTCGTTGCAGAGCTGGCCGGGCATCCCGGACGCCGCCTGGCCGCACCGCCAGCGCATGAAGCAGTACCGCGGCGACCACACCGAGCGGCACGGTGGCGTGACCATGGCCATCGACTCCGACCTGGTGGACGCCCCGGTGGCCACCGTGGCCCGCAGCTTCCCGATCACCGCGGCGGACACCGCGTCGCACCGGGCTCCGGACGTGGCCGCCGCCCGGGTGAACTCGCTGGAGACCGGCACCGCCGCGGAGGTCGTCTGCCAGGTGCGGGCCGCCGGGCGACCGACCTGGGACAAGCTCACCGACGGCACCTACCTCGACGACTCACGGGTGGCGGGCGGCGCGGCCAAGGACCTGCCCGAGTGCACCTACGCCAGCCCGGTGGCCAGCAGCGACGGCGCCATCACCCGCAGCGGTCCCGGCCCCGGCTACGACACCGGCGGCACGTTGCCGCTGGGCGCGCTGGCCCGGGTCACCTGCCGGGACCTGGCGCAATCCTGGGTGCAACTGGACCGCGGCTGGGTCGCCGCCGCGGACCTGGCCGGTGGTGGACCCAATGGATCGGCGACGCCTTACTGCCCGCCGCCCACCGCGACGGCGTCCTGACCCGGCCTCAGCGGTTGCGGCCGGCCCAGGCCAGCAGCTCGTCGACGTCCCAGGTGTTCACGATCTGATCCGGCGTCAGGCCGCACTGCACCGCACGCACACAGCCGTGCGGCTGCCAGTCCAGCTGCCCCGGCGCGTGCGCGTCGGAGTCGATGGCGAACCGGCAGCCGGCCTCGACGGCGATGTGGATCAGCCGCTTGGGCGGGTCCAACCGCTCCGGCCGGGAGTTGAGCTCCACTGCCACGTCGAAGCGGGCACAGGCAGCGAACACCAGCTCCGCGTCGAACTCCGACTCCGGCCGGCCGCGACTACCGCCGCGCTTACCGTCCGACTGCCCCACTGATCCCTCGGCTACCGCCTCGGGATGCCGGCCGACGATGCGCCCGGTGCAGTGGCCGAGCACATCGGTGTGCGGGTTGGCGATCGCCATCACCATGCGACGGGTCATCGACTCGGCGTCCATGCGTAGCTTGGAGTGCACACTGGCCACCACCACGTCCAACCGGGCCAGTAGTTCGGGGTCCTGGTCCAGCGAACCGTCCTCGAGGATGTCCACCTCGATCCCGGTGAGCAGCCGGAACGGCGCCAGCCGCTCGTTGATCTCGGCGACCACGTCCAACTGTCGGCGCAACCGCTCCGCGGTCAGCCCCCTGGCCACCGTCAATCGCGGGGAATGATCGGTGAGCACGAGGTAGGAATGCCCGATCACATCCGCGGCGGTGCCGGCCATCTCCTCGATCGGGCTGCCGCCGTCCGACCAGTCCGAATGCGAGTGCAGGTCTCCGCGCAGCGCGGCCCGGATCGCCTCCCCACCCGGCGCCACCGACGCGGGCGCCCGCGCGGCCAGCTTCGCGAGATAGCCCGGCAGCGTGCCCGCCAAGGATTCGGTGATGGTGCCCGCGGTCGCCTCGCCGATCCCCTTCAACTCCTCCAGCGTGCCCGCTGCGACGCGCGCCTGCAGCTCGCCCTCGGGCAGCGCGGCGATCACCGCAGCGGCATTGCGAAAGGCCCTCACTCGGTAGGTCGGTTCGTGCGCCCGCTCCAGCAGGAACGCGATCTGCCCCAGGTCGGCCAACGGGTCCCGATCGCTCATACCGCTGCCTCGTTCCTCGGCAGCGGCATGAGGCCCGGTCGCACTGTGCTCATTGATCGCTCGCAAGCTCGCTCACCCCAGCAACGTAGCCGGCTACGCTTCGCCCATGCCGGCGCCGCCCCGGGCGAGGAAATCCACCTCCGCCCACGACCACCCGCGCACCGTGCGCCGGGTCACCGCCGCCTCCGGCATGATCTCCACGGCTGCGCTGGACCGGATGCAGGACGAACTGCCCTGGTACCGGGAGATGGCCGCGGAGAGCCGGTCCTGGATCGGGCTGATCGTGCAGGCCGGGGTGAACAACTTCTGCGCCTGGCTGGACGACCCGCACCGCGGCGCGCGGCTGCCGGTGGAGGTGTTCTCCGCGGCCCCGCCGGAGATGACCCGGGCGGTGTCCCTGCTGCAGACCGTGGAGTTGGTCCGGATCACCGTGGACGTGATCGAGGGCCGCATCGAAGAACTGGCCGCGCCCGGCGAGGCGGACTGGCTGCACACCGCGCTGCTTCGCTACTCCCGCGAACTGGCGTTCGCCGCAGCGCAGATCTACGCCGCGGCCGCGGAGACCCGCGGCGCCTGGGACGCCCGCCTGGAGGCGGTGATCGTGGACGCGATTTTGCGCGACGAACCCGACGAGGCACTGCACTCCCGGGCCGCCGCGCTGGGCTGGTCGCAGCCCGGCTCGGTCGCCGTGATCGTGGGCAGCACGCCCGGCCAGGACCCGGCCGTGGTGGCCAAGGCGGTGCACCGCATCGGCCGGCACGCGCAGGTGGACGTGCTCGCCGGCGTGCAGGGCGAACGTCTGGTGGTAATCGTCGGCGGCACCGAGGATGCCGGCCGGGCGGCCACGATTTTCGCCCCGGCCTTCGGACCGGGGCCGGTGGTGGTCGGGTCGGCGGTGCCCGACCTGGCGGCCGCGGCTCGATCTGCGGCCGACGCGCTGTCCGGCCTGCGGGCCGCCGCGGCCTGGCCGGAGGCACCCCGCCCGGTGGCCGCCGAGGACCTGCTGGCCGAGCGCGCCATCGCCGGCGACGAGCGCGCCAAGCGGCAGTTGGTGGACGAGGTGTACCGGCCGCTGACCGAGGCGGGCGCGTCGGTGCTGGAGACCGTAACGGCGTTTTTAGAACTCGCGAGTTCCCTGGAGGCGACCGCCCGGATGTTGTTCGTTCACCCCAACACGGTCCGCTATCGACTACGCCGTGTGACTGACGTCACCGGCCTTGTCCCCACGAATTCCCGCTCGGCGTTCACCCTGCGTATAGCGCTCACGCTGGGCAGACTCGAACCGACCGAGCCCGAATTGTAGGATCTCTACAAGTCGGTCCAGCCAACTTGGTGGCGCCCGGTACGGCAGTACGCGGCAGTAGGCGAGATGGTGGACCTGTGCTTGCGATCGTGGCGCCCGGACAGGGCGCGCAGACCCCCGGATTCCTCGCTCCCTGGCTGGAGCTGCCCGCCGTCGCCACCCGATTGGAGTGGTTGTCCACGGTCAGCGGGCTGGACCTGGTGGCGCTGGGCACCAAGGGCGACGCCGAGGAGATCAAGGACACCGCGGTCGCCCAACCGTTGCTGGTGGCCGCGGGCCTGGCCGCGCTCGGCGAACTGCTCCCGGACGGCGGCACCGCCGGCGTGGGTCTGTTGGCCGGACACAGTGTCGGCGAGCTGACCGTGGCCGCCGCGGCCGGCGTACTGACCGCGGAGCAGGCCATGGTGCTGGTCCGCGAGCGCGGCCGGGCCATGGCCGCCGCCGCCGCGATCACCCCCACCGGCATGACCGCGGTGCTCGGTGGGGACCGCGAGGCGGTGCTGGCCAAGCTCGCCGAACACGGCCTGATCCCGGCCAACGACAACGGCGCGGGCCAACTCGTGGCCGCGGGCACCAAGGATCAGCTCGCCGCGCTGGCCGCCGACGCCCCGGAGAAGGCCCGACTGATCCCGCTGTCAGTGGCCGGCGCCTTCCACACCGCGCACATGTCCTCCGCGGTGCATCACCTGACCGACCTCAGCGGCTCGATCACCCCCGGTGACCCCACCACCAAGCTGCTGTCCAACGCCGACGGAGCGGTGGTCGCCACCGGCGCGGAGTTCCTCACCCACTTGGTGAACCAGGTGTCCAACCCGGTTCGTTGGGATAGGTGCATGACGACGATGATGGACCTCGGCGTCACCGGACTGATCGAACTTCTGCCCGGCGGCACGCTGACCGGTCTGGCCAAGCGCGGCATGCGCGGGGTCACCGGCGTCGCAGTGAAGACGCCGGAGGATCTCGACGCGGCCCGTGAGCTGCTACGGGAGGGAGGACCGTCATGACCGGTCGGATCCGCACCGGCGAGGGCGCCGCCTACAGCCGCTTGCTCGGCGTGGGCGGCTATCGGCCCGCGCAGGTGGTCACCAACGACGACATCTGCCGGCACATCGACTCGACAGACGAGTGGATCCGCTCCCGCTCCGGCATCGCCGTTCGCCGCTTCGCCGCGCCCGAGGAGACCATCCAGGACATGTCGGTGGCCGCGGGCGGCAAGGCCATCGCCGCGGCCGGCATCAGCCCGGAGCAGATCGGCCTGGTGATCGTGGCTTCCTGCACCACCACCGTGCAGATCCCGGCCGCGGCGCCGGAAGTGGCGCACCGGCTGGGATCCACCGCAGCCGCGGCCTTCGACGTGAACATCGCCTGCGCCGGGTTCTGCCACGGGGTCGCCCTGGGTGACTCGCTGATCCGCTCCGGTGCCGCCGAGTACGCGTTGATCATCGGCACCGAGAAGTTCTCCCCGCTGGTCGACCCGACCGACCGCAGCATCGCGTTCATCTTCGGCGACGGCTCCGGCGCGGCGGTGCTCGGTCCCGCGGACACTCCCGGCGTCGGCCCGGTGGTCTGGGGCGCGGACGGTGCCCAGGCCTCGGCCATCATCATGGACGGCGATTGGGTGAAGAAGGCCACCGCGGGAGAGCGTGCCTGGCTGACCATGAACGGACAGCAGGTCTTCCGCTGGGCGGCCTTCGAAATGGCCCCGGTGGCCCGCCGAGCCGTCGAGGCGGCCGGCCTGACCCTCGACGACCTGGACGCCTTCATCCCCCACCAGGCCAACATGCGTATCACCGACGCCATGGCCCGGGCACTTAAGCTGCCCAGCCACGTGAATATCGCCCGCGACATCGCGGAAACCGGTAACACCTCGGCGGCCAGCATCCCGTTGGCCATGGAGACCATGCTGGAACGCGGTGAGGCCCGCAGCGGCGACACCGCACTACTGATCGGCTTCGGGGCCGGCCTGAGCTTCGCCGCGCAGGTGGTCACAATTCCCTAGCACCACGCACACCGTTGTGCCGACTGCACAATCCACCGCACCGACACCATGAGGAGTTCACCGAGATGGCAGCTGTGACCGAGGCCGAAATCGTCGAGGGCCTGGGCGAGATCGTCAACGAGATCGTCGGCATCCCCGCCGAGGACGTCCAGCCGGACAAGGCCTTCATCGCGGACCTGGACATCGACTCGCTGTCCATGGTGGAGGTCATCGTGGCGGCCGAGGAGCGCTTCGGCGTGAAGATCCCGGACGACGAGGTCAAGAACCTGGAGACGGTAGGCGACGCGGTGAAGTTCATCGCCGCGAACGCCTGACGCACCATCACGGGCGGGCCGCGATCCCTCGGCCCGCCCCGGCTGACAGGGCAGGGCAGGCCGCACGTGTCGCCCGGGAGGAGTAGGCAGAGATGAGCAACACCACTGTCGTCGTCACCGGTCTGGGTGCGACCACCCCCGTCGGTGGGGACGTGCCGTCCACCTGGGAAGCGCTGCTCAGCGGCACGTCCGGCATCGCGGGGCTGACCGAGGACTGGGCCGAGCAACTGCCCGTCCGGATTGCCGGCCGGATCGCCGTCGAACCGAGCGAGGTCCTGGACCGGGTGCAGGCCCGCCGGATGGACCGCGGCAGCCAGCTGGCGCTGATCGCCGGGCGTGAGGCATGGGCCGACGCGGGCGGCGAGGCCATCGGGGTGGACAACGAGCGCCTCGGCGTCGTGGTCGCCACCGGCATCGGCGGCATCATCACCCTGCTCAACACCTACGACACCCTCAACAACAAGGGACCACGACTGGTCTCGCCGCTGGCGATCCCCATGCTGATCCCGAACGCCGCTGCGGTCGCGGTCGGCCTCGAGATCGGCGCGAAGGCCGGCGTGCACACCCCGGTCAGCGCCTGCGCGTCCGGCGCCGAGGCGCTCGCCATGGGCCTGGAGATGATCCGCAGCGGCCGCGCGGACGTCGTGGTGGCCGGTGGCACCGAGGCCGCGATTCACCCGCTGCCGATCGCCGCGTTCGCCGCGATGAAGGCCATGTCCATCCGCAACGACGAGCCCGAGCGCGCCTCGCACCCCTACGACAAGGCCCGCGACGGCTTCGTGCTCGGCGAGGGCGCCGGCTGCGTGGTGCTCGAGTCCGAGGAGCACGCCAGAGCCCGCGGCGCCAAGATTTACTGCACGCTGGCCGGCGCCGGCCGGACCGCCGACGCGCACCACGTCGCACAGCCCGACCCCGAGGGCCACGGGGTGGCCCGGGCACTGCGCTTCGCCGTCGAGGACGCGAAGCTCACCGTCGCGGACCTGGCGCACGTCAATGCCCACGCCACCTCGACCCCGCAGGGCGACATCGCCGAGGTGTTCGCGCTGCGCGCCGTCTTCGGCGACGCCGTGGACAACATCGTGGTCACCGGCACCAAGTCGATGACCGGCCACCTGCTCGGCGGCGCGGGCGCCATCGAGTCGGTGTTCACCGCCCTGGCGATCAAGCAACGCAAGGTGCCGCCGACGATCAACGTCGACGACCAGGACGACGAGGCCACCATCGACCTGGTCCGGGTCGAACCGCGCGCCCTGCGCTCGGGCGACATCGCCGCACTGAACAACTCGTTCGGCTTCGGCGGGCACAACGTCTGCCTGGTCTTCACCTCCTGAGCCGCCCACGGTGACCAACGGCCGAGAGCCGGCCGACATCGCGAACGCCCGGCTCGCTCATCTCCTCGACGCCGGCTCCGCCCAGCCCCTGGGCGGGTCCGGCGACGACGGCTTCCGCGCCGTCACCGGCACCGTGCACGGGTGTTCGGTGGCGGCCTTTGCCGCCGATCCCGCGGTGTCCGGCGGTGCCATGGGCGTGGCCGGCTGCGCGGTGATCAGCGCCGCATACGCCCACGCGCTGGCAGAGGGCTGCCCGGTGATCGGGCTGTGGCATTCCGGCGGAGCCCGGCTCAACGAGGGCGTGGCGGGTCTGGAGGCGGTTGGTCGGGTATTCGCGGCGATGACCCGGGCCTCCGGGCGCATCCCGCAGGTGTCCCTGGTGCTCGGCGCGGCGGCCGGGGGCGCCGCCTACGGTCCCGCGCTGACCGACCTGGTGGTGATGGCCCCGGCCGGGCGGGTGTTCGTCACCGGACCGGACGTGGTGGCCACGGTCACCGGCGAGCACGCGGGTGCGGACCTACTCGGCGGACCCGAGCCACATGGCCGCCGCTCCGGCGTGGTGCACTACACCGCGGCCGAGGAGGACGAGGCGTTCACGGTCACCCGCAACCTGGTCGGGCTGCTCGCCGACCAACGCTCGTTCGACACCCCGGTGCACGACGTGGATTTGGCCGCCGGCCTGCCCGAATCCGCGCGCCGGGCCTACGACGTCACGCCGCTGGTCTCTCGCCTGCTGGACGCGGACAGCGCGGTGCTGCTGCACGAGCACTGGGCACCCAACCTGGTCACCGCACTGGGTCGGCTCGGTGGGCGCACCGTCGGCGTGCTGGCGAACAATCCGCTGCGGCTCGGTGGCTGCCTGGACTGGTCCTCGGCGGAGAAAGCGGCGCGCTTCGTGCGCATGTGCGACGCGTTCGGCGTCCCGTTGGCCGTGCTGGTCGACGTGCCCGGCTACCTGCCGGGCGTGGGCCAGGAGTGGGACGGGGTGGTGCGCCGCGGCGCCAAACTGCTGCACGCCTTCGCCGAGGCCACGGTGCCCCGGGTGACCGTGGTGACCCGCAAGGCCTACGGCGGTGCCTACATCGCGATGAACTCCCGTTCGCTGGGCGCCACCCGGGTGTTCGCCTGGCCCGGCGCGGCGCTGGAGGTGATGGGGCCACTGGCCGCGGTGCGCATCCTGCACCGTCGCGCGTTGGCGGCCGCGAGCGAGGCGGAACGTCCCGCGCTGGAGGAACGCCTGGTCGCCGAACACGCCGCTACCGGGGGCCTGAACGCAGCCCTGGCGGCCGGCGCGGTGGACGAGGTCATCGCCCCCGCACGCACCCGTACCGCGGTAGCAGCGGCCCTGGCGAGCGCTCCGGGGGCCCGCGGTGCGCACAACAACATCCCTTTATGACGCCCCGGCAGATCATCACGACGCAGAGCCGGGCGCGCACGCCCGGCTCTGCGTCTCACGTGGTGTGGCCGCGTCAGGAACCAGCCGGGTCAAGGAGTACACACCGGGCGGGCGCCATGCGGCCACGTTCAGGGGAGGACTTCGCGTCCCACCGATTTTCTGCCCTCAGGGGCCGGTTTCATACACCCGCGGACGGCTTTCACAGCGACTCCCCAGACCGGTTCAACCACTCGGCTCAACCGACCTGATGCAGCCAGCGCACCGGGGCGCCGGCGCCGGCGTGCCGGAAGGGTTCGAGCTCGTCGTCCCAGGGTTGGCCGAGCAACAGATCGACTTCGTCGGACAGGTCGCAATCCTCGGTCTCCTCCGACCGGAGCACCGCGGCGCGCAGCCGGTCCTCGTTGATCATGATGTCGCCGTGCACGCCGATCACCGCGTGGTAGACACCCAGGCTGGGCGTGCTGCTGAACCGGGCGCCCTCGTGACCGGCGGACGGTTCCTCGGTGACCTCGAAGCGGACCTGGTGCGCCCGAAGCGCGGAGGCCAGCTCGGCGGCGGTGCCGGCCTCTCCCTGCCAGGACAGCTCGGTGCGCCACTGCGCGGGCGCGATCGGCTGCGGTGTCCAGTCGAACTTGACCTGGACGCCGAGCACTCCCACCACTGCCCACTCGACGTGGGCGCACATGGCGGACTGAGCAGAGTGCACGTAAAGCACCCCACGGGTGATCGTCACCGAGTTCCTCCAGGATGTTGCTACGGCCGAGATACGCCTTCCCCTGCGATCTCGCCATGGCCCCGGAGAGCTGGTGATGCGGCGCAATTGTGCCCAACCCGGACCCACCAGAACAACCTCGACGCGCCGCTTTTTCGCTGAACGGCCCGCGCAGGACGAATCAGGCCGCCGCGTCGCTGCGCCCGCGACGACCGCGCGGCAGCAGCGGACCGGGCACACCGCGCACCGCGAGGTTGATGTTGTAGCGCTCCAGCCAGGCCGGGAACTCCGCGGCCGGCATCGGTCTTCCCAGGTGGTAGCCCTGCGCGGCACCCGCGCCGAGCTCGGCCAGGGCATTCCAGGTGGCCTCGTCCTCCACGCCCTCGGCCACGATCGAGATGCCCATGTTCCGGGCCAGGTCGGCGATCGAGCGCACGATCATCAGCACCTTGGGCTCGGCCACGATCCGCGAGATGAACTCCCGGTCCAACTTGACCTCGTCCACCGGCAGTCGGCGCAGGTAGGCCAACGAGGAGTAGCCGGTTCCGAAATCGTCGATGGACAGCCGCACACCCAGCGCGGACAGCCGTAGCAGCAGGTCAACGGCCTGCGGACTGTCCGCCATCAGGCTGGTTTCGGTGATCTCGATGGTCAGCAGATGCGGGTCGGTGCCGTACCGGGCCAGGGCCGCGGACACGGTCTGCAGGAAGCTGGGGTCCTTCAGGCTGCGCGGCGAGACGTTGACCGCCACGCCGGCGCCGATGCCCGCGGCGTGCCAGCTCGCGCAGGCGGACAGGGCCGCGTCCAGCATGGCCTCGGTCAGCGCGCCGATCATGCCGTTGGCCTCGGCCACCGGCAGGAACTCGGCGGGGCCGCGCACACCGTCCACCGGGTGCCGCCAGCGCGCCAGCACCTCCACACCGGCCACCGAGCCGTCGGCCAGCGACGCCTTGGGCTGCACCCAGGCCTCGATGCCGCCGTCCTTGATCGCCGCGCGCAGGTCGGAGACCAGCGTCAGGCGGCTGGGGTTGGCGGCCTCCTGCAGGCCCTCGTCGTACAGGCGGACGCCGCCGCCGTTGGCCTTGGCGGCGTACATGGCGACGTCGGCGCGTTTCAGCAGCCCGGAGGCGTCCTCGGCGTGCATCGGCGCCATGGCCACCCCGACCGAGGCGCTGACCTCGACACTGACCCCGTCGATGCGCACCGGACGACCCAGCGCGCCGACCAGTTCGCCGGCCAACGCGGTGGCCCGCTCCGGGTCGTCGACGTCGGTGATCAGCACCGCGAACTCGTCACCGCCCAGCCGGGCGACCAGCGCCCGACCGGCGGCGACGCCGACGAAGGAGCGCGCCACGTTGCGCAGCAGCTCGTCGCCGTGCTGGTGGCCCAGGGTGTCGTTGACCTCCTTGAACCCGTTGAGGTCGGAGATCATCACCGCGCAACCGGCCGAGGCGCCGGTGCGGATCGCGGAGATCGCAATGTCCAGCTCCTGCTGCAGCAGGTGCCGGTTGGGCAGGCCGGTGAGCGTGTCGTGGTGCGCCTCGTGGGACAGCCGGGCGATCAGGCTGCCGGATTTCAGGGCCACACCGGCGTGGTTGGCCACCGTGTCCAACAACCGCACATCACCGGCGTCGTAGCCGCGCACCTCACCCAGCCGGTTCGCCACGGACAGCGTGCCAACGATCGCGCCGTCCATGTGCAGCGGCACCAGGATCGCCTCGCGCAGGCCGTTGGCGTCCAGGTAGGCGCGCTGCGCGGGGTCCTTGGTGTGGCGGGCCAGCAGCATGGAATGACGCTCCGCGCGCACCCGCTCCACCACCGGGTCGACGGACATCGGTTCGTCCGGGCCGGCCACCTGCTGCACGCCGTCGGACAACAACGTCATGCGCACCGGCGCCAGGCTGGACGGGAAGGCGAAGGCCAGGAATTCGGCGCGGTCCGCGCGCAGCAACTGCCGGGCCTGTTCCAGCACCGAACGCAGCACCGTGTCCACGTCGTGCGCGCCGGAGACCACCTCGGAGAAGTGATAGAGCTGCTCGAGGCTCTCGTGCCGCTCGCGCAACGAGGCATAGGCGCGATAGCCGAGCAGCAGCAGGGCGCCTGCGGCCTCCACCAGGAACGCCGCACGCACGTCGTAGCTGATCGCGGTGGCCGCGACCAGGCCGATGGTGCCCACTCCCGCGGCCAGCACACCGGCGGCGGCGATCTCACGCAGCAGCAGGTGCAGTTTGACGCTGCTCTCATAACAACCGATGGCCATCGTGGTGGCGATCGCGTCGAAGGTGCCGGCCGCGATCACCGCGGCGAACACCCCGGCCCAGGCCTCGGGGCCGACCTCGATCCGGCTCCACGTCAACGACCACACGGCCAGCGCAAGGCTGCCGCTGGCGGCCACCAACGCGGTGTTGAACACCACCTTGATCGCGGCCTGCCGACGCTGCAGCGTGAAGATCAGGAACGACCCGACGATGCGCCCGATCAACAGGTCCGACGGGGCGGCCATGAACAGGCCGATCACCAACGGGATCTCCGAGAGCGAGACGGTCTGCGCCTCCCGCTGAATCTGCAGGTGCAGCACGACCATCTCGGCCGCGCCGAACATCACCACCATGCTCCACCACGGCAGATGGACCGGGCCGGTCACCGTGGTGTGCAGGGCGTCGGTGCGAGTGAGCAACAGCACAGTGAGGCCGACGAGACTCGCCACCAGGCCCAGCACGCGCAGCGTGCGGCGAATCCCCGGCTTTTGGACGGCTCGCGCCGCAATCCCCCGTCGCCGGCGGACGCTCGACACGCTGGCCAAACCCACTCACCCCACATCAATGGGGTGCCCCCCCGGGTCACCCGTTCGAACTCAGACGCACCGGGGACCCCGGGCGTTCCATGCCCGCTGCGGAGGGTGTGCCCGGGTTCCCGCGTAGATGTGTGAGGTTTGCGCCAGGTTTTGACATGGCGTCAGATGACGATCATGAGACTGGTCACACCACAGCCGTCCGACCTCGCTCCACGGGGCTGTCGAACGACGGAACTTGCCCTCCCCTTGCCGCCCACAAACCCTTGTTGAACAGGCATTCCGCATAGTGTCGGGAACCTGGACGCTTCACGCGGAATTCACAAGGAAGTGACGCCGCCGCCACGCCCGACGGCCATTGTGGTGAGCGTCCATCGGGGTTAACGTGACGGCTTCCCGTCGGCCCAGTGGCGGCGCTCACGCGCCGGAGAGGAGATCGGGATGATCCTCGAGGCGCGCACTCGAATCGGCGCGATCACGGCGCTGGCGTTCGATGCCACGCTCACCTTGCTCTCCGAACCGATCCACCGGGGGTCGCTGGCCAACGCGCGCAGCGCCATTGAAGAGCGCTGCGCCGTGGACGCGGCGGCCAACGCCCACTGGAACAACCTCGCCGACCGGCTCCCGCCGGTGGCCACTATTCATCGCCCGCAGAACCGGCGGCGTGTACTGACGTAAGGTTTGGCCCTGCCATGGCAGGGATCGGGGAGTTGCGCGCCGCACTGGACTCCCTGAGCCTGCGTGAGGCTCATCACCTGGGTCGCCGGCTGGATCGCCTCGCCCGACGCCGTGGTGCCTCCGACGACGCGGCGTTGGCCGCGCTGGCGCGCGACATCGAGGCCGGCGCTGCACGGTTGTCCGCACGCCGCGACTCGGTGCCGTCTGTGCACTATCCCGACGACCTGCCGATCAGTGCCCGGCGGGAGCAGATCGCCGCGGCCATCGCCGCGCACCAGGTGGTCATCGTGGCCGGCGAGACCGGCTCGGGAAAGACAACGCAGATCCCGAAGATCTGCCTGGAGCTGGGCCGGGGCATCCGCGGACAAATCGGGCACACCCAGCCGCGCCGGCTCGCCGCGCGGACGGTGGCGGACCGGGTCGCCGAGGAGCTGGGCATCGAACTCGGCGAGCTGGTCGGGTACACCGTGCGGTTTACCGACCGGGCGGGCGAGAACACGCTGCTGCGGTTGATGACCGACGGCATCTTGCTCGCGCAGATCCAACGTGACCGGCTGTTGCTCGGCTACGACACGCTGATCATTGATGAGGCGCACGAGCGCAGCCTGAACATCGACTTCCTGCTCGGCTATCTGCACCAACTGTTGCCGCGCCGCCCGGACCTCAAGCTGATCATCACCTCGGCCACCATCGACCCGGATCGCTTCGCCCGTCACTTCACCTGCGACGGGCAACCCGCGCCGATCATCGAGGTATCCGGGCGCACCTATCCGGTGGAGATCCGCTACCGGCCGTTGGTGCCGGACGACGGTGTTGATGGGCCCTCGGCTACCGCCTCGGGCCGCGACGACGAACCGTCAGACCAGGCCACCGGGATGTGCGCGGCCGTCGAGGAACTGCTCGGGGAGAAACCCGGCGACATCCTGGTGTTCCTGTCCGGGGAGCGAGAGATCCGGGACACCGCCGATGCGCTGCGCGCCTCGTTGTCCGGGGTGACGCCGGCGGTGGACATCCTGCCGCTGTACGCGCGGCTGTCGATCGCCGATCAGCACCGCGTGTTCGCACCTCACCCGGGGCGGCGCATCGTGCTGGCCACCAACGTCGCGGAGACCTCGCTGACCGTGCCGGGCATCCGGTACGTGGTGGACGCCGGCACGGCCCGCATCTCCCGGTACAGCACCCGTCGCAAGGTGCAGCGGCTGCCCATCGAACCCATCTCCCGCGCCTCGGCCAACCAGCGCGCCGGGCGCTGCGGTCGCGTCGCGCCCGGCGTGTGCATCCGGCTGTACTCGGAGTCGGACTTCGCGGGCCGCCCGGAGTTCACCGAGCCGGAGATCCTGCGCACCCACCTGGCCTCGGTGATCCTGCAGATGACCGCGCTGGGGCTGGGCGCCATCGAGAACTTCCCCTTCCTCGAACCGCCGGACCGCCGGGCGATCGCCGACGGCATGCTGCTGCTCGCCGAACTCGGCGCGGTGGCCTCGGCCACCGGTGCACCGAAGCTCACCGAGGTGGGGCGCAAACTCGCCGCACTGCCGGTGGATCCACGCATCGGCCGGATGATCGTCGAGGCGGACTCCCTCGGCGCGCTGCGCGAGGTGATCGTCATCGCTGCGGCGCTGTCCATCCAGGACCCGCGCGAGTACCCACCCGACAAGCTCGACGCCGCTCGCGCCGCGCACGCCCGGTTTGCTGATCCCGGATCAGATTTCCTGGCCTGGTTGAATCTGTGGCGCTACCTGCGCGAACAACAGCGGGCCATGAGCTCCGCGGCGTTCCGCCGCTTGTGTGCCCGTGAGCATCTGCACTGGTTGCGCGTGCGGGAGTGGCAGGACCTGGTGGCCCAGTTGCGCGAGCTGGCGGCAGGCATCGGGCTGCGCTGGCAGTCGGTGTCCGCACCGGAGGACCAGGTGCACCGGGCGTTGCTCGCCGGGCTGGTCACGATGGTGGGCATGCGCGACCCGGCGGCGCCGGAGACCGGCCGCGGCACGGTGTTCCTCGGCACCCGCAACACCCGGTTCGCGGTGTTCCCCGGCTCGGCGCTGGCCCGCCGGCCACCGCGGTGGGTGATGGCCGCGGAATTGGTGGAGACCGCGCGGCTGTTCGCCCGCACCGTGGCCCGGGTGCAGCCGGAGTGGATCGAGCAAGCCGCCGGGCACTTGGTTACCCGCAACTACGCCGAGCCGCACTGGGAACGCAAGCGCGGGGCGGTGGTGGCGCTGGAACGGGTCACCCTCTACGGCCTGCCGCTGGTGGTGGGCCGGCGGGTCAACTACGCCGGTATCGACCCGGTCCTGTGTCGGGAGCTGTTCCTGCGCGCGGCGCTCGTCGAGGGTGATTGGACGACCCACCACCGCTTCTTCGCGCACAACCAGCAACTGCGCGCGCAGGCCGCAGAGCTGGAGGAACGCGCCCGGCGGCGCGGGCTGGTGATCGACGACCACCAGGTCTTCGACTTCTACGACGCGCGGGTGCCCGCCGACGTGGTCTCCGCGCGGCACTTCGACGCCTGGTGGAAAAACGAGCGGCGCGAGCATCCGCACCTGCTGGACCTGGACCCGGCGCTGCTGCACGCCGCGGCCGCGGAGGCGGTGCGGGTCGAGGACTTCCCCGACTCCTGGCGCCAGGGCGCGCTGGAGTTGCCGCTGCACTACGAGTTCTTGCCCGGTACCGAGTTCGACGGGGTTACCGTCGACGTGCCGCTGTCGGTGCTCAACCGGGTGCGGGGCTCCGGCTTCGAGTGGCAGGTGCCCGGTCTGCGCGAGGACTTGGTGGTGGCGCTGATCCGGGCGCTGCCCAAGGCGATGCGGCGCAGCTTCACCCCACCGACCACCTACGCCGCCGCGGTGCTCCCCCGGCTGGACCCCACCCGCGGGGAATCGCTGACCGTGGTCCTGCAGCGCGAACTCGGCGAACGCAACGGCGTGCATATCGACCCCGAGGACTGGGACTGGTCGCGGGTGCCGAGCTACCTGCGCCCGACCTTCCGGGTGTGCGACGACTCCGGCGCGGTGCTCGCCGTGGGCAAAGACCTGGCCGCGTTGCGCAACGAGTTGGAGCCCGCGCTGCAGGAGCTGGTGGCCGCGGGCACCGACGCGTTGGAGCGCACCGGGCTGCGCGGTTGGCCACCCACCGGCGCGGCCGGTGGGGCGATCCCGGACACCCACGAGCAGCTGCGCGACGGACAGGTGGTACGCGGCTACCCGGCGCTGGTCGACGAGAACGGCACGGTGGCGCTGCGCGTGCTCACCGATGCCGAGACCGCCCGGGCCGCCATGTGGTCGGGTACCCGGCGGTTGGTGCAGACGCAGGTGCCACCGCCCATCAAGGCCGTGCTCGGCGAGTTGTCGAATCCCGCGAAGCTGGCGCTGGCCGCCGCGCCGCACGCGACCGGTGCGACGTTGTTAGCCGACTGTGCCGACGCTGCGGTGGACGCCATCATGGCCGCGCACGGTGGACCGGCCCGGGACGCGGCCGGATTCGCTGCCCTGGTACAGGCGGTGCGGGCGGAGCTGCCCGCCGGTTTACGGCGCGTGGTTGCCAATGTGGGCACGATTCTGACAGTGGCTCAGGAGGTGGACACCGCCCTGGCGGCCGCGGCCCGCGGGCCGTTCGCCGCGCCGGTGACGGACATGCGGGCGCAGTACGACGGGCTGCTGTTCCCGGGCTTCGTCACCGCGACCGGTGCGGCGCACCTGGGGCAACTCCCCCGTTATCTGCGCGGCATAGCCCGCCGCCTGGAACGGTTGCCCGCCGACCCGGTTCGGGACGAAGCCCGGATGGGCACGGTGACCCAGCTGTCCCGCGAGTACGCGCAGTTTCGCACCGCCCTGCCGGCGGCGCGCCGCGACGACCCGGACGTCCGGGACATCCGCTGGCAACTGGAAGAACTGCGCATCAGCCTGTTCGCGCAGACGTTGGGCACTGCCGGCCCGGTGTCCGAGAAACGAATCCTGGCCGCGATGGACGCCGCCGAGTCACGCTGAAAACAGTGCTAGTTGGAAAGAAACCCCTCGCTGACCAACTCCGCCAGCGTGGGCAACACCTGCTCGGCCAGCGTGGCCGGGTCGATCTGGAGCAGTTCGGCCACCGCGGTCAACAGCACGCCGACCGGCAGGGTGCCATCGCAGGCGCCGACCAGCGCCGCGGTGGCCGTGTCCACCGCACGCGCCGGGCGCAACCCGCCGGATCGGCGCAGCAGCAGTCGCGTCGGATCCTCCGCCCCCGGCTCGCCGACGCTGTGCTGGGTGACGTCGTCGGCCACACGCAGCACCGATCCGCGCAGATCCCCCTGCTGCGCACGCAGCCAGGCAGTGCGCGCGAGGTCCTCGGCCACGTGCGGGCCCAGCGGAGAGTCCACCGGGGTGGGCCAGTCCAGCACGCGGTGGGAGCCCGCGGTGTCCACCCGGCGCAGCGTGATCCAGCCGAACCCGATGCCCTCGGCGTCCTGCGCGGCCAACTCCTCCAGCCAGCGCTCGTAGCGTTCCAGGTAGTCCGGCGCAGCGACCTCACCGCTGTCGTGCAGCCACAACGACACGTAGGCGGCCGGGTCCAGCACCTCGCGCTGGACGACCAACGCGTCGCAGTCCGCGGGCAGCCAGGACCTGACCCGCTCCCGCCAGTCCTGCCCGTGGCGGTGCACCCAGTTGGCCAGCAGTTGGCAGTACCCGCCGTGGCGCAGGAAGCCGGGCGCCGCGCCGACCAGTTGTCGGCACAGGTCATCCGACGGCAGCCCGCCGTCCCGATAGGTGCGGGCCGATCCGGCGCCGATGGCGAACGGCGGGTTGGACACGATCAGGTCGAACTGCTCACCGTCGACCGGCGCGAACAGGTTGCCCTCGCGCAGGTCCAGCTCCACCTCGGACAACGCCGCGGAGTACGCGGCGAGGTCCAGCGCACGGGGCAGCACGTCGGTGGCCACCACGGACTGCGCGTGCCGGCTGAGGTGCAACGCCTGCACCCCGGACCCGGTGCCCAGATCCAGTGCCGCGGCCACCGGCTGACGCACCGTCAACTCGGCCAATGAGACCGATGCGCCGCCCACCCCGAGCACATGGTCGGCGGGCACCGGGCGCACCTGCCCGTCCAACCCACTGCCGAGGTCGGCGACCACCCAGAAGTGCTCGTCGTGCGGTCGCACGTCCAGCCGGGCGCGCACCTCCTCGCCGTCCCGAACGATCAAGCCCAGTCGGGTCGCGGCGTCCACCCCCGGCAACTCACCGGCGGTCAGCGTGTCCTGCAACAGGAATAACCGCACCAGGTCGGCGGCGGGGTGCGCGCTCGCCCGGCAGGCCCGACGGGCAGGCACGGTCTCGTTGCGGGCCAGCGCGGCGGTGGCCACCGGGCCGAGCAGTTCAGCGATCCCGTCGGCGGTGTAGTCCGCGGCGAGAAAGCCGGCGCGCAAGGCGGCCAGGTCCTGGCGTTGCTGCGGGTCGAGGCGACGTGGCACGGCCACATCCTGCCGGGCCCGCAACACCGACTGCGGGCATGATTGGCACATGGCCCATTCCGACGACGAGATCGAACGGCTGCTCGCCGAAACCGAGCGCGCGTTGGGCAATCCGTCGTCGCGGTCGGCCGCGCCGCCGCCGGCCGACGTCGCGCGCGCGCCGAGCGTGTTCGAGACCTCGGTGCGGGTCAGTGCGATCTCCGGGCTGATCGCCGCGGCGGTGGTGTTCGCGGTGTTCGCGGTACTCCCGTTCCTGGGCGCGTTCTCCGGCGCCGCTGGGGCGTTCGTGACCACGTTCTTCATCGTGCTGGGCCAGCGCATCACCGGGCGCCGGAAGAAGTAATGAGTGCCTGTGCGACGGAGCGTCAGCACGGCAGGGCCAACCGACGCGATGTCATACTGGCGACGTCCAGGCAAACTACCAGTGAGTAGGAGGCCCTCCGCCGTGGGCGTGTTCGGCAAGCTGACCCGGTCCGTCGTGGCCGGTCAGGAGCGTTCGCGCGGCGGCGTGCGCCAGGTATATCGAGTGGCCCGGGCCCTGGACCGCAGCGGCGGGGTACAGGAGGTCAACGGCGGGGTTGCCCGAGAGATCGTCGCCGCCCGCCGTCGCTTTGTGCTCCGTGAGGACCTGGTCCGGGACGGTCAGCGCTGGTGTGTGCCGCTGGGCGAGAAGATGCCGCGCGACGTGACCATGGCCAACTTCGAGATCGTCGACACGGCGTTGAAAGCGGCCGGCATTCAGGCGTTCTCGGTGCGCGGGCTGGTCTCGACCAAAGAGGTCGTGGCGGTCGACGTCAAACGCCGCGAGGAGGTGTTGCAGGCACTGGCCGACACCTGGCGCGACGAGCCGGTGCTCATCCAGGCGGTGCTCAAGGGCGAACGCTCCCGGCGACTGGAATTGCCGGTGGCGGCGGCGGCGGTGTCGCCGGGGGTGGCCGGCGCCGGGGTGGTCCGGGTGTGGCGGTACTACCGCAGCGCCACGGGCACGCTGCTGCTCGGTCCGAACTTCGCCTGCGAGATCGAGTTCTGGTCCACCGACAAGAAGACCCGCGTGGTGCGCGCGCCGCGGCCCAACGTTGCCGCGGACATCCTGACCACTGCCGACACCGAGTTGGTCGAGAGCACCGTGGGCGACCGGCCCTACCCCACCGCCAAGGTCTTCACCCGGCGGATGCTGGAGGACATCACCTTCCCGATCGACGCGGTCTACACCTGGGTCGACGGTGAGGACCCGGTGTGGCGAGAGAAGATGTTGCGGGCCCGCGCCGCGGCGGACGGTCGGGAGTACCACCCGTTGGCGCACGGCGACCACCGCTTCGTGCAGCGTGACGAGCTGAAGTTCTCGCTGCGTTCGGTGGCCATGTACGCGCCGTGGATCCGGCACATCTACCTGGTGACCGACAACCAGTGTCCGGACTGGCTGGATCGCAACCACCCGAAGATCACCCTGGTCGACCACAAGGACATCTTCGACGACCACAGTGTGCTGCCGGTGTTCAACTCCAACGCGATCATCAGCCGGTTGCACCACATTCCCGGGCTGGGCGAGCACTACATCTTCTTCAATGACGACTTCTTCCTCGGCCGGCCGCTGACGCCCAGTCAGTTCTTCACCCCGCACGGGATGGCGCTGGTCTCCCCGTCCCGCAATCGGCGGCCGTTCGGCGCCGCGGCGGCCAGCGACGAGCCGCACTTCAACCTCAGCCGGAACATTCGCGCACTGATCCAGCAAGAGTTCGGCGTCACCATCTCGCACGCCATCAAGCACACGCCGTACCCGCAGCTGCGCAGCGTGCACGAGGAGATGGAGGCGAAATTCGCCGAGATCTATCGAGCGACGGTGTCCAGCCGCTTCCGTCACCACGAGGACATCGTGGCCGACCAGCTGTTCCACTATTACGCGCAGGCGATCGGCAAGGCGGTGCCGAGCCAGTTGCGCTACGACTACGTGAATATCGGGGTCGCCGCGGAGATGCCGCGACTGCGCCGGCTGCTGAACTCCAGGGACAAGGACGTGTTCTGCCTCAACGACGCCCCCGAGCTCGGCGACAGCACGCCGCCGGAGGGCGCGGTGCGCCAGATCCTGGCGGACTACTACCCGGTCCCCTGCGAGTTCGAGAAGCGGTAACCGAGCCAACGTCCGACGAATGGTGCGCTATAGCGCTCGGTTCGTCGGACGTTGTGGGTTAGGTCGTCCTTCCGGGCAGCGGGATGGTGACCGACCGTGTCCCGTCGCGGCGACGCGACCCCCCGGTGCGCGCCAGCAACACCAGACCGGGCACCACCTGCACCGCGGCCTTCGCCTTGAGCAGGCCGGGGATGTCGGTAGGGCCCTGCGGGTCCACCCCAAGTTCGACCAGCACCTCGGGGTCGGCAACGTCGGCGGGAACCAGCGCCAAGGGCGAGGTCAGCGTGCGCCGGGCGGCCAGCACCGCGTCGTAGAGCTTGCGGGTGGGCACCTCAGCGAAGCTCCAGCCCTCCTCGCCCGCAGCCAGCACCAGCGCGTTGGCCAGTGCGTACTGCCCGCCCTCACTGATCGGGGTGAGATCTCGATGCAGGCCGGACCCGAGCGCGGTGAGCACCGTGAA
Source organism: Sporichthyaceae bacterium (assembly GCA_036493475.1). NCBI lineage: Bacteria > Bacillati > Actinomycetota > Actinomycetes > Sporichthyales > Sporichthyaceae > Sporichthyaceae bacterium. The sequence goes on from DASXPS010000088.1 coordinate 28,554, forward strand.
CAGATCAACCTCGAAGCTCTCCGACTCCGGCGGGTCGAGCATACGGCGAAGCCTAAACCCAGCCCGACCGTGATGACGGGGAGTGTTCGCTCAGCGGACACCCCGTCATCACCGGGCGGAACGGGTGGCTATGAGCAACCGCTGGTTGAGCCGCAGCCTTCGCAGACGTAACAGGAACCGGCCGGGCGCATCTTGGTGCCGCAGCTCAGGCAGAGCGGGGCGTCGGCGGTGCGACCCTGTTGCGCCTCGAGCAATTCGGTCGACGAGCCAGGCAGCTCCCAGGTGGCGGAGACCCCACCCACCGAGAGGTCGGCGGGTTCGATCGGCGCCGACTGGGCCAGTGCCTGCACGTCGAGCTGGTCGTCGGTGGTCTCTGTCTCGAAGTACGAGCCGGTCTCCAGCTGCCGGGCCCGCTCCTCGGCGGTGTGGATGCCCAGCGCCGCCCGGTCGTCGGCGGGCAGGTAATCCAGGGCCAGCCGCCGGAAGATGTAATCCATGATCGACGCCGACATCCGCACGTCCGGGTCGTCGGTCATACCGGCCGGCTCGAAGCGCATGTTGGTGAACTTCTGCACGAACGTGTCCAGTGGGACGCCGTACTGCAGGCCGATGGAGATCGCGATGGAGAACGCGTCCATCATCCCGGCGAGGGTGGAGCCCTGCTTCGACATCTTCAGGAAGATCTCGCCGAGCCCGCCGTCCGGGTAGCCCGCCGCGGTCATGTAGCCCTCGGCACCGCCGACGGAGAACGACACCGTCTTGGAGTCGCGCACCTTCGGCAGCCGCTTGCGGATCGGCCGGTACTCCACCACCGTCTCGGCCGCGGCATCGGTCCGGGCGCTGCTGCCCGCCGACAGCGGCTGGCCGACCTTGCAGTTGTCCCGGTAGACGGCCAGCGCCTTGAGCCCGGTACGCCAGCCGGCTGCGTAGATCTCCTCGATCTCCTCGATCGTCGCCGACTCGGGCATGTTCACCGTCTTGGAGATCGCCCCGGAGATGAACGGCTGCACCGCGGCCATCATCGAGACGTGGCCCATCGGGCGGATGACCCGGGTACCCATCGCGCAGTCGAACACCTCGTAGTGCTCGGGCCGCAATCCGGGGGCGTCCACCACGTGGCCGTGCTCGGCGATGAACTCGACGATGGCCTCAATCTGCTCGACCTGGTACCCGAGCTTTGCCAACGCGCGCGGCACGGTCTGGTTGACGATCTGCATGGAGCCGCCGCCGACCAGCTTCTTGAACTTGACCAGCGCCAGGTCCGGCTCGATACCGGTGGTGTCGCAGTCCATCATCAGGCCGATGGTGCCGGTGGGGGCGAGCACCGAGGCCTGCGAGTTGCGCCAGCCGTTCTCGGTGCCGATGCGCAGGCAGTCCGCCCAGGTTTTCGTTGCCAGGTCAAGGATCTGACGATCCATCTCGCCGAGCGAGCGCACCGTGTCATTGGCCGCGGCGTGCTTGCGCATCACCCGGGCGTGCGCCGAGGCGTTGCGGGCGTAGCCCTCGTACGAGCCCACCACGCCGGCAAGTTCGGCCGAGCGACGGTAGGCGGTCCCGGTCATCAGCGAGGTGATGGCCGCGGCGAGCGCCCGCCCGCCCTCGGAGTCGTAGCCGTGACCGGTGGCCATCAGCAGCGCACCGAGGTTGGCGTAGCCGATGCCCAGCTGCCGGAAGGCGCGGGTGGTGTCGCCGATCGCCTCGGTCGGAAAGTCCGCGAAGCAGATGGAGATGTCCATCGCGGTGATCACCAGCTCGACCACCTTGGCGAAGGTGACCGCATCGAAGGTGCCGTCCTCGCGCAGGAAGGTGAGCAGGTTCAGCGAGGCCAGGTTGCACGAGGAGTTGTCCAGGTGCATGTACTCCGAGCACGGGTTGCTCGCGGTGATCCGTCCGCTCTCCGGGCAGGTGTGCCAGTCGTTGATGGTGCCGTCGTACTGGATGCCCGGGTCGGCGCACTCCCAGGCCGCGGTGGCCATAGAGCGGAACAGCTCGCGCGCGTCGACGCGCTCGATCACCTCACCGGTGGTACGCGAGCGCAGCCCGAACTCATCGCCGGACTCGACTGCCCGCATGAATTCGTCGGTGACCCGCACCGAGTTGTTCGCGTTCTGGTACTGCACGCTGGTGATGTCGATGCCACCGAGGTCCATGTCGAACCCGGCGTCACGCAGCGCGCGGATCTTGCTCTCCTCGCGGGACTTGGTCTCGATGAACTCCGCAACGTCGGGGTGGTCCACGTCGAGGATGACCATCTTGGCCGCGCGCCGGGTGGCGCCACCGGACTTGATGGTTCCCGCGGAGGCGTCCGCGCCGCGCATGAAGCTGACCGGGCCGGACGCGGTGCCGCCGGAGGACAGCAGCTCCTTGGACGACCGGATCCGGGACAGGTTCAGGCCGGCACCGGAGCCGCCCTTGAAGATCAGGCCCTCCTCGCGGTACCAGTTCAGGATCGAGTCCATGGTGTCCTCGACGGCGAGGATGAAGCAGGCGGAGACCTGCTGCGGGGCGCTGGTGCCGACGTTGAACCAGACCGGGGAGTTGAACGAGAACACCTGGTGCAGCAGCGCGTGGGTGAGCTCGTCGGAGAAGGCGTCGGCATCCGCGGAGGTGTTGAAGTACCCGTGCTGCTCACCGGCCGCGCGGTAGCTGTGCACCACACGGTCGATCAGCTGGCGCAGGCTCCACTCCCGGGTGGGCGAACCCACGGCGCCGCGGAAGTACTTGGTGGTGACGATGTTCGCCGCGTTCACCGACCAGAACGACGGGAACTCCACGCCCTTCTGCTCGAAGATCACCGTGCCGTCACGCCAGTTCGTCATCACGACGTCGCGACGTTCCCAGTTCACCTGGTCGTAAGGATGCGCGCCGGCCGTGGTGAACACCCGCTCGATGGTCAACCCGCGGCTGTGCCGGGCCCGTTGCCCACCGGGCACCGAGGGCCAGCCACCTGTCGCGGTCGTCGAGTCGCCGTTCACCGTCTCCGTCACTTCCCAATCCTCCTTCTTATGCAACAACCGTTGCCGCGTCCGCATTGCCGATGGCGCCGACGATCTTTTGTGCCAACGCTCTTTGTGTCTGTCAGGTGGCGACCGCGCTGGCCTGTTCCGCCCGCAGTGCCTCGATCTCCGCCTCGAAGTCCGCCATCGAGGTGAACCCTCGGTAGACGCTGGCGAAGCGCAGATAGGCCACCTCGTCCAACTCGCGCAGCGGACCGAGCACGGCCAGCCCGATGTCGTGCGCGGCGATCTCCGGGCCGCCGGTGCTGCGTACCGCCTCCTCCACCCGCTGGGCCAGCACGGCCAGTGCGTCCTCGCTGACCGGGCGACCCTGGCAGGCCTTGCGCGCGCCCACGAGCACCTTCTCCCGGCTGAACGGTTCGGTGGTGCCGCTGCGCTTGGCGACGTACAGACCGGCGGTCTCCACGGTGGTGAAGCGCCGCTGGCATTGCTCGCACTGCCGGCGGCGGCGAATCGCCGCCCCGTCGTCGGCGGTGCGGGAGTCGACCACGCGGGTGTCGGAGACCCGGCAGAACGGACAGTTCACTGGCCTCTCCTGCGGACTCGGGACGGGTCTGCCTGTGGACGGTGTGTGCACGTCCTGCGGACCACGTGTGCACAACTTGTGGACTACTTACAGCCGTGTAACTACTAGATGTGGGAACCGTAGGTGCCGACCATCCCCGCCGCAAGCGCGTCGGATGCACCGTTTTTCGGGTCGGGTGCTTGCCGCAGATTGCGATGCAGGTCACAGGCTTGTCGCAGCCGCCTGGAGGGGCGAAATGACCGGCGTGTCCGGTTTGGCCGGGCGTGTCGGGTCCGTTCCCACCGGCCACATCGGTCACGGCAGCAGCAGCTCTTGCCCGGCCTGGATGCCCGCCCCGGACAGGGCGTTGAGCTCACGGATGGACTCCACCACGACCCGGGGATCGCGGTGCGGGGACACCTGCCGGGCCAGTGCCCACAGGGTCTGCCCCGGTTGCACCACGACCGTGCGGTGCGCCACCGGGGCCGAGTCGGAGTCCGCGCCGTGCGCGGCGGCGCCGAAGGCCAGGCCGGCGACGAAAATGCCGGCCAGCAGGACGGCCAGCAGCACGCCCTGTCCGCGCCGGGTCAACCGCATCCGAATGGGCCGCTCGCCGACCACCACGCCGGCGTTCTCGGGGAGAGTTGCGGTGTTCACGACTACCTCCTGGCGGGCCTTGGCGTGTCGAACATGCTTTCGAGGATCGCAGTGCCACAGTTGTACCCGACACCACCGACAGAATCCACGATCAGTTCGAACATTTGTTTGATCGGAGTGTCGAAAGGCGTTACTCTGCTCGGCATCGGAGCAGCGAGTCAGGAGGCAAAGGGTGGCCGGCAGGATCAAGCAGGAGGAACCCGGCGGCGAGCTGCACGCGCTGCCCGACGGACCACCGGACGGCTCCGGCCTCACCCCGCGGCAGCGCCGCGTGCTGGAGGTCATCCGGGATTCGGTGGACCGCCGCGGCTACCCCCCGTCCATGCGGGAGATCGGCGACGCAGTCGGCCTGACCTCGACCTCCTCGGTCTCCCATCAGCTGACCACGTTGGAGCGCCGGGGCTACCTGCGCCGGGATCCGAACCGTCCCCGGGCGCTCGAGGTACGGCTGCCCGACGGTGTGGAGCCGGACGGCAGCACCGATGCCTTCGAGCCGGAGTGGCGGGCCAACCGCCCGGCCGCGGCCTACGTCCCGGTCGTCGGACGCATCGCGGCGGGCGGCCCGATCCTGGCCGAACAGTCGGTGGAGTCGGTATTCCCGTTGCCCCGCGAACTTGTCGGTGAGGGCACGCTGTTCCTGCTCAGGGTCAGCGGTGACTCCATGATCGACGCCGCGATCTGCGACGGCGATTGGGTGGTGGTGCGCCAGCAGGCGGTGGCCGAATCCGGGGACATCGTGGCCGCCATGCTGGACGGTGAGGCCACCGTGAAGACCTTCAAGCGGCGCGGCGGGCGCATCTGGCTGATGCCGCACAACGACGCGTACGAGCCGATCGCGGGCGAGTTCGCGACCATCCTCGGCAAGGTGGTGAGCGTGCTGCGCCGCGTCTGACGCGGCTTCAGTCTCCCGATGGGGCCGTGGTTTCCGCGGCCAACCGTGCCAATGCCGAGCGCACCACCGTCGGATCGGTGGTGTACCAGAACGGCGGTAGCGAAGCGCGCAGGTACCGGCCGTAGCGGGCGGTGGCCAACCGTGCATCGAGTACGGCAACCACCCCGCGGTCGGTGTCCGAGCGGATCAGCCGCCCGGCGCCCTGCGCCAGGCGCACCGCGGCATGGGCGGCGTACACCGCCATGAATCCGTTGCCGCCGGCCTTGTCCGCCGCACGGGCGCGCGCAGTGGCCAGTGGGTCGTCCGGGCGCGGAAACGGCAGGCGGTCGATGATCACCAGGCTGCAGGACGCGCCCGGCACGTCGATGCCCTGCCAGAGCGACAGCGTGCCGAACAGGCACGACGCCGGATCCGCGGTGAACGCGGTGATCAACGCGGCCAGGGTGTCCTCGCCCTGGCAGAGCACCGGGAACGGCAGGCGTTCGCGCATCTCCGCGGCGGTCAAATCGGCGACCCGGCGCGAGGAGAACAACCCCAGGGTGCGCCCACCCGCCGTTTCGATCATCGCGGCGAGTTCGTCCAGCGCGGCCGGGCCGAGGCCATCCCGGCCGGGGGCCGGCAGATGAGCGGCGACATAGAGGATGCCCTGCTTGCCGTAGACGAACGGCGATCCCACGTCCAGCCCACGCCACCGGATCGGTTTGTTGTCCTCGACGTCCTCGCCCTCGGCGCTGTCGGCGGTCGGACCCTCGACGACCGGCTCGACCGGAGTGCGGTCGTCGGTGGGCGGACCCAGCCCGACGCTGCGCGCGGTGTGTTCGAACGTGCCGCCGACGGTGAGCGTGGCCGAGGTGAGCACCACGGTCCGGTCGGCGAACAACGACCGGCGCAGCAACCCGGCCACGGACAGCGGGGCCACCCGCAGCACCCGGCCGCGCCGTTCCTCCACGTCCAGCCAGGCCACGTCGTGCTCCGACGGGGCGGTCAGTCGGGCCGCGGTGTCCATGATCTCCTCGACACCGGCGCGGGCGATTTTCTTCGCCAGCAGCACATCCGGGGCGTCGCCGGAGGACGTGGAGATCGAGGTGAGCACGCCGCGGGCGGCGTCACGCAGTGCGGCCAGTTCCGCACCGAGCAACGCCGGCATGACGGTGAGGGCGCCCGGCTCCACCGCGGCCAGGGTGGCGGCGAAGCCGTCACCCACGCCGGCCAGGATCTCCACCGCACGCGCGTCGGCCACCTTGGTCGCGGCCCGCGCGGCCCGTTCCACCAGCGGGGCGGTGAGTTCGGCGGTGGCCACCGCGGCCACCCGGTCGGTGAGTTCGTGTGCCTCGTCGACGATGACCGCGTCGTGCTCGGGCAGCACCGGGATGTTCTCCAGCGCGTCGATGGCCAACAGCGCGTGGTTGGTGACCACCACGTCGGCCTCGGCGGCGGCGTACCGGGCACGCTCGGCGAAGCACTGCTCCCCCTGCGGGCACCGCGTGGCGCCGGGGCATTCCCGGGAGGTCACCGACACCTGCGCCCAGGCCCGGTCGCTGACGCCGGGCACCAGATCGTCGCGGTCGCCGGTGTCGGTCTCCTCGGCCCACTGACGGGCCCTCAGTACGTCTTTGCCGAGTGGGCTGGTCGGGGCCTGCGCGGCCGCGACGTCGAACAGCCCGTCGCCGTCCTCGGTGCCCGCCCCGCCCCCGATGCGGTGCAGGCAGGCATAGTTGTTGCGGCCCTTGAGGATTGCGAAGCTCGGCCGGCGACCGAGCACGGGGGTGGCGGCGTCCACCAGCCGCGGCAGATCGCGGCGGATCAACTGCGCCTGTAGGCCGAGGGTCGCGGTGGCCACCACCACCGGGCGTCGGTGCAGCAGCGCCGCCACCAGGTAGGCCAGTGACTTCCCGGTGCCGGTACCCGCCTGCACCAACAGGTGTTCGCCATCGTTGATCGCGTCGGCGACCGCCTCGGCCATCTGCAGCTGACCCGGCCGGTCCACCCCATCGAGGTCACCGACCGCCACCGCGAGCAACGCGGAGACGGTGGGCCGGTTCGACACCGTGCCGAGATTAGCGGGCGGTTGTCAGGGCACGGCGTACGCGGTCAACTCGGCGGCCAGCGCCTCGCCGACCCGGGCGCGCAGGCGAGTGCCCTCGCCGGTGTGCTCCTCGACCAGCACGTCGCCGTGTTCGTGGACCCGGGAGATCAGGCCGCCGCGGTCGTACGGGACCAGGACGTCCACCTCCACCTCCGGACGCGGGATGCCGGCGGCGATGGCGTCCAGCAGACCGGGGATGCCCGCGCCGGTGCGGGCGGAGACCACCACCGCGGTCGGCTCGCGGCGGACCAGGCGCTCCAGGGTGTAGGCGTCGGCCGCGTCGGACTTGTTGACCACCACGATCTCCGGGATGTTGCGGGCGTCGATCTCGGCGAGCACGGCGCGCACCGCGGAGAGTTGCGCCTCCGGTTCAGCGTCCGAGCCATCGACCACGTGCAAAATCAGGTCGGCGTCGGAGATCTCCTCCAGTGTGGAGCGGAACGCCTCCACCAACTGGTGGGGCAGGTGGCGCACGAAACCGACCGTGTCGGTGAGCGTGAACGCCCGGCCGTCCGGGGTGGCCGCGCGGCGCACCGTGGGGTCCAGGGTGGCGAACAGGGCGTTCTCCACCAGCACGCCGGCCCCGGTGATCCGGTTCAGCAGCGAGGACTTCCCGGCGTTGGTGTAGCCGACGATGGCCACCGAGGCCACGGCGTTGCGCCGCCGCTCGCCGCGCTGGGTGGCCCGGGAGGTACCCATCTCGGCGATCTCCCGGCGCAGCTTGGCCATCTTGGTGCGGATGCGCCGCCGGTCGGTCTCGATCTTGGTCTCACCAGGGCCGCGGCCGCCGATCCCGGCACCGCCGGCCACCCGGCCACCACCCTGCCGGGACATCGACTCACCCCAGCCACGCAGCCGGGGCAGCATGTATTGCATCTGCGCGAGTTCCACCTGCGCCTTGCCCTCCCGGGACTTGGCGTGCTGGGCGAAGATGTCCAGGATCAGCGCGGTCCGGTCGATGACCTTGACCTTGACCACCTTCTCCAACTGCACCAGCTGACCCGGCGTCAGTTCACCGTCACAGATGACCGTATCGGCCCCCATTGCCACGACCACGTCACGCAGTTCCTTGGCCTTGCCGGAACCCACGTAGGTCGCCGGATCCGGCCGGTCGCGGCGTTGCGCGAACCCGTCGAGCACCAGGGCGCCCGCGGTCTCGGCCAGCAGACGCAGCTCGTGCAGCGAGCTCTCCGCGGCGGCCGCGGTACCCGAGGTCCACACCCCGATCAGCACCACCCGCTCGAGGCGCAGCTGCCGGTACTCGACCTCGGTGACGTCGGTGAGCTCGGTGGACAGGCCCTGCACGCGCCGCAGCGCGTGTCGGTCGGCCAGGTCGAGCTGATCGCCGTCGAGGTCGAATTCCGGTTCTGACAGCCCGTCAGCTTCGGCGTCGTCGAACTCGAAACGTTCGGTGCTCGTCATGCGCTCCCTGTCCCGACGGCGGCTGTCTGCACGGAAGCGTCCCACGGGATCGCTTCCTCCGACCACCCGATATCTCCGTGCCACTCCCCGGCGGCGACCAACACCGCCGGGCCGGTCATCAATACCGAGCCCGACTCGGTCTCGGTGATCTCCAGGCGGCCACCGGGCACCTCGACCAGGTATCCGTCCGGACCGCCCGCCCGACCGGCGGCCACCGCCGCCGCGCAGATCCCGGTGCCGCACGATCGGGTCTCCCCCGAGCCGCGCTCGTGCACCCGCAGCGCCAGGTGCCCCGGGCCGACCCGGACCACGAACTCGACGTTGACGCCCTCGGGGTAAGCCTCGGCCGGGGTGACCAGCGGTGCGGTGCGCAGGTCGCCGGCGTCCGCGAGGTCGTCCACGAACACCACCGCGTGCGGGTTCGGCATGAACACCGCCCGGGCGGGCCAGGTGCGCTCCCCCACCCGCACGGCGATCTCCCCGAGATCGGGCAGCTGCGCCGGCCCCATGTCCACGGTGATCGGGCCGGTGGCCGGGCAGTCCACGGTGCGCACTCCGCCCCGGGTGGCGATCGGGATCGTGCCCGCAGGTTCGAGGCCCGCGTCGACCAGGTAGCGGGCGAACACCCGGATGCCGTTGCCGCACATCTCGGCGATCGATCCGTCGGCGTTGCGATAATCCATGAACCAGCGCGCCGCGCCACAGTAGGCAGCGGCGTCGGGCTCCGCATCGGTCGGGACCACCCGCAGGATTCCGTCGCCACCGATGCCCGCCCGGCGATCACAGATCGCGGCCACCTGCGCGGCGGTCAGCCGCACTCGGCCCTCGAGGTCGGGGATCAGCACGAAGTCGTTCTCCGTGCCATGGCCCTTCACGAAGGGCAGGCCGCCGCTGTTCATCGCCCTCCAGAATAAGTCAGAGCGCCCAAATTCAAGTCGAGTGTGCAGTGGAGCACGCATTACCCACCGGTAAGCGGTGCCCGACTGCACACTCGACCGGAAAGTTCCGGGTTCAGCGGGGGGTGCGGACCTCGTGCAGGGCCATCGCCAGCGTCTCGGTAGCGTCCGCGGGGAGCCAGATGATCCGGCGGTCCCGGTCGAACCATTTCTGCTGCCGGCGGGCGAACTTGCGCGTGGCGCGCACGGTGGCCTGATGGGCCTCGTCCTCGGTGCACCGACCATCGAGGAAGTCCAGCACTTGGGCGTACCCCAGCGCCCGCGAGGCGGTGCGTCCCTCACGTAGGCCCAACTCGGCCAGGCCGGCCACTTCCGCCACCAGGCCGTCTCGCCACATGGCGTCCACCCGGGCCGAAATGCGCAGGTCGAGCTCAGTGCGGTCCAGGTACAGACCGAGTTGGATCGCGGGTCGCACATAGCGGGGCTCGGGCAACTCGGCAATGAACGGCCCGTCGGTCAGTTCGATGACCTCAAGGGCGCGCACGATCCGCCGGGTGTTGCCGGGCAGGATGCGCGCCCCGGCCACCGGGTCGAGCGCGGCCAACCGGGCGTGCAACGCGCCGGGTTCGGCGTGCTCGGCTTCGGCCTCCAGCCGGGCGCGCACCGCGGGGTCGGTGCCGGGAAATTCCAGGTCGTCCAGTGCGGCCCGGAGGTACAGCCCGGAGCCGCCGACCAGGACCGCGGAGCGACCGGCGGAGGTCAGCTGCGCGAGAACGGCGCGGGCATCCCGTTGATACTCCGCGACGTTGGCGGGCTCGGCGACCTCCAGGACGTCGAGCAGATGATGCGGCACGCCCTGGCGCGCGTCCGTGGAGATCTTGGCGGTGCCGATGTCCATGCCGCGGTAGAGCTGCATGGAGTCGGCATTGATCACCTCGCCGTCCAGCGCCCTGGCCAGGGCCACGCCGAGCGCGGACTTGCCGGTGGCCGTGGCGCCGACCACCGCGATCACCGGCGGCGCAATCATCGGTCGGGGCGACACAACCGCTCGTGCCAGCTCACCGCGGCGGCATCGGACAACGTGGCGATCTGGTCGATGACGACCCGGCGGCGGGCTTCGCCATCGACGGCATCCAGCCAGTCGGCGCGGAACGCGGGCTCCAGCGCCTCCGGGGCACCCGCGTCCAGCGCGTCGACGAGCTCGGCGATCAGCGCGCGTTCCCTGGCCTGCACGCCGAACCGCAGCGGGGTGCGCATCACATACCGCGTGGCGACCGCCTTGAGCAGTGCCACCTCCACCGCCGTGCCGCGCGGCACCACCAGGTCCGCGGCGTACCGGGTCAGGGACTCCGCGCCGTACCGGGCCCGAGTTGCGTGCTCGGCAGCCTCGCAGAACCGCCCGATCAGCGAGCTGGTCATGTTCTTCAGCGCGGCCAGGCCGCGCCGGGTGCGGTCGGGCTCCCGCGGCCACCAGGGCTCGGCGACCAGGTCCACGGCGGCCTGGTCGATCTCGGCCGGATCGATGTCGGCCAGAAACGCCTCGGCGACGAGCTTGGCCAGATCGCTGCGCTCGGTCGGCGAGAACAGCACCCGCAGATCCACCAGCCCGGCGTAGTTGCCGTCCTCGATGTCGTGCACCGAATACGCGACGTCGTCGACGAAGTCCATCAGCTGCGCCTCCAGGCATCGGGTGCCGTCCGGCCGCCCGGCGCGCAGCCACCGATAGACCGCGGCGTCCTCGGCGTAGCAGCCGAACTTGCCGCCGCCGGCGCCCCGCGGCCACGGATACTTGACCGTGGCATCCAGCGCGGCGCGGGTCAGGTTCACCCCGGCGCTGTGCCCGTCCGCGGACAGCGTCTTGGCCTCCAGCCGGGTCAGCACCCGCAACGTCTGCGCGTTGCCCTCGAAGCCGCCGCAGCCCGCCGCGGCCAGGTCGAGGGCGTCCTCGCCGTTGTGCCCGAACGGCGGGTGGCCCAGGTCGTGGGCCAGGCAGGCGGTCTCCACCAGGTCCGGGTCGGCGCCGATGCGACGGCCCAGCTCGCGGCCGATCTGACCGACCTCGAGGGAGTGGGTCAGCCGGTTGCGGGCGAAATCGTCACTGGTCGGCGCCACCACCTGGGTCTTGGCGGCCAACCGGCGCAGTGCCGCGGAGTGCAGCACCCGGGCCCGGTCACGTTGAAACGCCGTCCGACCCGGCCGCTTGGGCGGTTCCGGCACCCAGCGCTCCACGTCGGCCGGGCCGTAACCGTCCGCGAGCTCCGCCTGGTCCACCATCGGCGCCCAACCTAGCGCCACGCCACGACGATCAGCGGGTATCGGACCCGCCCGCGCCGGCCGCGCGACCGGCCTCCAGCCGGGCCACCGGCACCCGGAACGGCGAACAGGACACGTAATCCAACCCGACGGCGTGGAAGAAGTGGATCGAGTCCGGGTCGCCACCGTGTTCGCCGCACACGCCGAGCTTCAGGTCGGACTTGACGGCCCGACCCTCCTGCGACGCGATGCGCACCAACCGGCCCACACCCTCGCGGTCCAGCGACTCGAACGGCGAGACGCCGAAAATGCCCTTCTCCAGGTACTGGGTGAAGAACGCGGCCTCCACGTCGTCGCGGGAGAAGCCCCACGTGGTCTGGGTGAGGTCATTGGTGCCGTAGGAGAAGAAGTCGGCCGCCTCGGCGATCTGATCCGCGGTCAGCGCGGCCCGGGGCAGTTCGATCATCGTGCCGATCGGGATGAACGACAGGTCCACCCCGCTCGCGGCCGCGACCTCGGCGATGACGTTCTCGGCCTCGTCGCGCATGAGCTCGAGCTCCTGCACGGCGCCGACCAACGGGATCATCACCTCGGGCAGCGGGTTGCCGCCGGCCTGCTTGCGCTGCGCGGCCGCTTCGGCGATCGCGCGCACCTGCATGGCGAACAGGCCGGGGATGACCACGCCGAGCCGCACCCCACGCAGGCCGAGCATCGGGTTGGACTCGTGCAGTCGGTTCACCGCGACGAGCAGTTCCTTGTCATGCCCCGGGTCCTGGCCCAATGCCTCGGCGACGGCGACCTTGACCGCCAGGTCAGTCAGGTTGGGCAGGAACTCGTGCAGCGGCGGGTCGATCAACCGCACGGTCACCGGCAGGCCGTCCATGGCCTCGAAGATCTCCACGAAGTCCTGCCGTTGCAGCGGCTCGAGGGCCGCCAGCGCCGCGAGGCGCTCGCTGTCGGAGTTCGCCAGGATCAGCTTTTCCACCTGGATCGCCCGGTCCCCGAGGAACATGTGCTCGGTGCGGCACAGGCCGATGCCCTGGGCGCCCATCCGACGGGCCCGCGCGGAGTCCTCCGGGGTGTCGGCGTTGGTGCGGATCCGCATCGTGCGCACGCCGTCGGCGTGGGTGATCAACCGATGCACGGCCTTGACCAGGTCGTCAGCGTCGGCCGAGGCCGGGTCGAGGTTGCCCTCGAAGTACTGCACCACCGGGCTCGGCGAGACCGGCACCTGGCCCAGGTAGACCGCGCCGGAAGAACCGTCGATGGACAGCACGTCGCCCTCGGCGATGAGCACGCCGCCGGGCGCCTTGATGGTCTTGGCCTTGGTGTCGACGTCGAGTTCCTCGGCGCCGCACACGCAGGTCTTGCCCATGCCCCGGGCGACGACCGCGGCATGCGAGGTTTTACCGCCGCGGCTGGTCAGGATGCCCGCGGCGGCGATCATGCCCTCGAGGTCGTCCGGGTTGGTCTCCCGGCGGACCAGGATCACCGCCTCGCCGCGCTCGGCCCACGCCACCGCGTCTGCGGAGGAGAACACGGCCCTGCCGACCGCAGCACCGGGCGAGGCGTTCATGCCCTTGGTGATCCGCTTCGGGTTCGTCGAGGTGTCGAACTTGGGGAACATCAGCTGGGTGAGTTGCTCGCCGGTGACTCGCTGCAGCGCCTCGTCGGCGTCGATCAGGCCCTCGTCGATCAGCTGGGTGGCGATCCGGAAAGCTGCGCCCGCGGTCCGCTTGCCGACCCGGGTCTGCAGCATCCACAGCTTGCCGCGCTCGATGGTGAACTCGATGTCGCACAGGTCGCGGTAGTGCGTCTCCAGCTGGGACATGATCCCGACCAGATTGTCGAAACTGGTTTTGTCCAGGCGCTCCAGATCCTGCAACTGCAGCGTGTTCCGGATGCCCGCGACGACGTCCTCGCCCTGCGCGTTCTCCAGGTAGTCGCCATACAGGCCGATCTGGCCCGAGCCCGGGTCCCGGGTGAAGCAGACGCCGGTGCCGGAGTCCATGCCGAGGTTGCCGAACACCATCGACTGCACGTTGACCGCGGTGCCCAGGTCGGCCGGGATGCGCTCCTGGCGGCGATAGAGGATCGCGCGCGGGGCGTTCCACGAGTTGAAGACCGCGTAGACGGCCGCATCGAGTTGGGCGCGCGGGTCCTGCGGGAACTCGGCGCCGGTGTGGTGCTTGATGATCCCTTTGAACGACTCGACCAGACCACGCAGGTCATCGGCGTCCAGGTCGAGGTCGGCGGTGGTGTTCTTGGCCTTCTTGGCCGCGTCGATGGCGTCCTCGAAGTGCTCGCCCTCGATGTGCAACACGGTCTTGCCGAACATCTGCAGCAGCCGACGGTAGGAGTCCCAGGCGAAGCGGTCGTTGGACGACTGTTTGGCCAGGCCTGCGACGGAATCGTCGTTCAGGCCGATGTTGAGGACGGTTTCCATCATGCCGGGCATGGAGAACTTGGCGCCCGAACGCACGGAGACCAGCAGCGGGTCATCGGCCTGGCCGAGCTTCTTGCCGAACTGAGCCTCCAGCCAGGCCAGCTTGTCGCTGACCTGGGCGGACAGCTCCGCGGGTGCCGAGCCGGTCGTCAGGTAGGCCTGGCAGGCCTCCGTGGTGATGGTGAAGCCCGGTGGTACCGGTAGCCCCAGATTCGTCATCTCCGCGAGGTTGGCGCCCTTGCCGCCCAGCAGATCCTTCTGATCGCGGTTGCCCTCGGTGAAGTCGTAGACGAACTTCGGCACCCCAGTGCTCCTCAACCTCGTGTCTTCTCCGCGGGGCAGTTTATTGCGTCCGGATTTCTTACCGGTGATCCCCCGACCCGCTCAGTGGGTGAACCGCTGCAACCCGGGGTGTTCGAAGGCGCCGGTGTCGGGCACCAACACCGTCGGGAGACCCAGCCCGGCCAGCAGCCGGTCGTACAGCGGCCCGCAGATCCGGGTGTGGGTGCGGTAGTCCCAGGTACCCACCCACCAGATGGACGCGCCCGGATCGCCCTTCAGGAACGCCTCGATGCGGGCGGCGGTGGGCCGCGGTTGGATGGCCGCGACGCGCTCTTTGTAGTCCACCCAGTTGACCACCGACGGGTCGGTCTCACTCGGCAGCTCCAGGCGGGACACCCCGGTCACGTGCAACCGGGCCTCGACCGCGGGGGCCAGCTGGTCCGGGCAGTACACGATCAGGTCGCCCTCGCGGGCCGAGGCGTTCAGCACGTTGGCGACCTTGTCGGCGCGGGTGTGCGGGCTGGTCGCCGCGGTCACCCCGGTGCTGAGGCCGAGCACGGTGAACCCGGCCAGCACGGCCGCGGCGGCCGGTTGGGGCAGCCGGGCGACACCGAGAGCCAGCAACAGCAACACCAGCGGCACCACCACCGCGGTGTAGCGGCCGACCACCGCGCCGTTGTCCGCCATCGCCGCGCCCAGCGCGAGCAGCAACGTCACCGCGGTGACCGTGGCCAGCCACGCGCTCGTCCCACCGGGTCGGGTCAGCGTCACCGCGCCGTCCGGGGCCCGGCGGATGAAGATCGCCACCGCCAGCATGACCACCAGCAGCAGCATGCCCAGGGTGCCGGCGGTGGCGTAGCCGCCGGACCAATCCTGCGGCAGGGCGGCCAGCGAACCCAGGTTCGGCGCCTGCGCCCAGGGCGCTCCGGTGTGTTGTGCCTGATAGAGCATGATCGGCACCCAGGGCAGGAACGTCAGCGCGCCGAGCACCAGGCCGAGCAGCGCACGACCCACGAAGCGGCGCTCGCCCGGCCGCCGCCAGGCCACCACCACCAACCCGGCACCCACCGTGACCAGCAGGAACTGCGCCCAGTAGTGGGTGTACAGCAGGTCGGCGGAGCACAACGCCAGGCCGAGCATGCCCAGCCGGTCACCGCGTCGGTGCACCCGCGACAGGGCGAGCATGCCGAGCAGCACCTCGAGCGCCACCAGGGAGTACATCCGGGCCTCACCGGCATACCGGATGGACCAGGGGTTGACCGCGAACAGCACCACGGTGATCCAGGCAACCTCACGGTCGGCACCCAGTCGCCGGGCCACCAGCCAGGCCGCGGGCAACGCCAGCACCGAGGCCAGCATGGACAGCGAGCGCACCGCCCAGATGCCGTCCCCGAAGGCTTTGATCCAGCCGTGCAGCACCACGTAGTACAGCGGCGGCGCGCCGTCAGTACGCAGCAGCGCGGGCAGATGCGACATCGGTTGCTTGGCGAAGGCGACCGTTTGAGCCTCGTCCAACCACAACGCGGAGTGCGCCCACAGTCGCAGCGCCACCCCGGCGAGTATCACCAGCGCCGCCGCGGCGGGCGCGAAACGCCACCACCACGCGACGGAGGAGTCCGGGGCGGTGTGCCGCTCCGGACGGCGGAGGACCGAGGGGCTGGTCAATCCCGTCGCACGTCAGGCTGCCGGAGCCTGGTCGCGGCGGGGCAGCACCGGCGCGGAGCGGCCGGTGCCCGAGGAACTGGAGGAGTCATTGCGCTTCTCCTCGTGGTACTCCTCCTCGACGTTCACCGTCCACAGGTCGCGCGGAATCCCGCAAATGTTGTCCACGGCGTACATCGCGGTGACCATCGAGTGGTCCTGGTTGTTGTAGCGGTGCATCCCGTTGCGACCGGTCGCCTGGACGTTGACCGTCGCAGCGGCCAACCACTCCCGGATGATGTCGACCTTGCGGTCGTAGCCCTCGTCGTAGATCGGGTACGCCTTGGGCACCCGCACCACGTACCCGGCCTCCACCGCCTCGATGCTGACCAGACCCAACTCGGCCAGTTCCTTCTTGGCCAGGTCCACCAGGTCGGAGTCACTGGAGGTCCAGGTGCCATCGCCCTCATTGACGAAGTACTCCAGGCCCAGACAGGTGCGCCCGTCCTTGACCAGGTACGGCGACCACGAGCCGTAGTTCTGGATGCGGCCGACTTTCACCCCCGGCGTGTGGATGTAGATCCAGTTGTCCGGGAAGCCGTTGGCCTCCGGCACCACCAACGCGACGGTGAGGAAGTCGCGATAGCCCAGGCCCTGCGCGGCCTCGATGACCGGTGACGGCGCCTTTTCGTCCATCGCCTGCACCAGATTGGCCAGCGGCATCGAGGAGATGACGTCGGAGCAGCGGACCAGCTTCTCCTCGCCCTCGTGCATCACGGTGAGCGCGTTGACCCGGTCGCCCTCGCGGTGCAGCGCGACCACCGGGGCGTTCATGATCACCTGGCCGCCGCCGGCGACCACCAGGTCGCGGCAGCGTTCCCACATCATGCCCGGGCCGTATTTGGGGTACTGGAAGCGGTCGATCAGCGTGGTGAACTCGGTCTGGCCCTTGGGCTGGAAGATCGCGTTCTTGATCGCACCGAGCAGCGACAGGTTCTTGATGCGCTGCGCGGCCCAGTCGGCCTGGATCGCGGTGCCGGGGATGCCCCAGAGCTTCTCGGTGTAGGTCTTGAAGAAGATCCGGTAGAGCCGCCAGCCGAACCGGGCGGCGACCCAGCCCTCGAAGTTGGTCTGGTCCTTGGGCGGACGCACCCGCACCCAGGCATAGGACGCCACGCAGCGGATGGCCTCCAGGATGCCGAGGCCCTTCAACGCGTTGCCGGCCTTGAGCGGGTAGTCGAACAGCTTGCCGCGGTACATGATGCGGCTCATCCGCGGGCGCTGCAGGAAGTCCTCGTCGGGCAGCACGTCGTGCCAGAACTTCTCCACCTCGGGCACCTTGGTGAAGAACCGGTGTCCACCGATGTCGAACCGCCAGCCGTCGCGCACCTCGGTGCGGGAGATGCCACCGATCTGATCGGAGGCCTCGAACACGGTGACCGCACGGCCGCGGCGCACCAGTTCCAGGGCGGCGGTCAGCCCGGCCGGTCCCGCCCCGATCACCACCACTGGGTCGGTCGAGGTCTCCTCCAGCGACATGCGCACTCCCTGGGTGTTGGCTGGGCTCGTCGCGGTCCGAGCGGATTCTTTCGTGCTCTGCCCCGTATCACCCAATCGAGCCGTGAGTAATTGGACACGTTTCGGCCCGTGCGGGGACACGATTGGATCTCAGCCCCCTGACGGCACCAGGTCAGCGGCGTCGTCGGGGGCCGCGACGCCGTCGAACGGGTCGGTCAACCAGCCATCGGGTAAAGCCACCCGTCGGGGCGATCCGGTGCGGCCGCGGGGCACACCGATGGCCTCGGCCGGGAAGGGCTGGGCGAGGTCCAGGGCACCCAGCAGGTCGTCCAACTCGGCAAGAGAGGACACCAGGCCCAATGCGCGACGCAGCGCGGGGCCCACCGCGAAGCCCTTCAGGTACCAGGCAATGTGCTTGCGGATCTCGCAGCACGCCCAGATCTCCCCACTGTCTTGAGCCATCAGCCGGGCGTGCCGGCGCAGCGTGGCGGCCACCGTAGGCAGGTTTGGGTGGCCGGGATCGGACCCGCCGCCCAGCACCGTTGCCAGGTTGCCGAACAGCCAGGGCCGGCCCAAGCACCCGCGGCCGACGACCACCCCGGCACAGCCGGTGGCGGCCAGCATCTCCACCGCGTCGGCGGCCTCCCAGATATCACCGTTACCCAGCACCGGGACGTCGACGTGCTCGACCAGCCGGGCGATCGCCGACCAGTCCGCGGTCCCGGAGTAGTGCTGGGCGGCGGTGCGGGCGTGCAGCGCAACCCAGGCGACGCCCTCCGCGGCGGCGATGCGCCCGGCGTCGAGGTAGGTGAGGGTGTCCGCGTCAATGCCCATCCGCATCTTGATGGTCACCGGGATGCGACCGTCGGCACCGGCCACCGCAGCGGCGACCACCCGCCCGAACAGGGTGCGTTTGAAGGGCAGCGCCGCTCCCCCGCCCTTGCGCGTCACCTTGGGCACCGGGCAGCCGAAGTTCAGGTCGACGTGGTCGGCCAGGTCCTCGGCCACCACCAAACGCACCGCGGCACCGATGGACTCCGCGTCCGATCCGTACAACTGCAGGCTGCGCGGGCGCTCGTCGACCTCGAAGGCGACCATCGAACGGGTGGTGCGGTCGTTCTCCACCAGCCCGCGGGCAGTGATCATCTCGTTGACGAACAACCCGGGCGCACTGCACGGCGTCCGCGGCGCGGCCGCCCGGGCATGCTCACGGCACAGCGAGCGGAACGCACGGTTGGTGATCCCGGCCATCGGCGCCAGCACCACCGGTGGGTTGACCTCGATCGAGCCCAGCCGTAGCGGGGCGAGATCGGTGGCCACCCCCCGAGTGTCTCAGCAGCCGATGAGGTGCTCGTGCAGGTAACCGGGCAGCCGGTCCAGCGAGACGCGCTCCTGCTTCATGGTGTCGCGCTCGCGCACCGTCACCGACTGATCAGCCAGCGAGTCGAAGTCCAGGGTGACGCAGAACGGCGTGCCGATCTCGTCCTGCCGGCGGTAGCGGCGGCCGATCGCGCCCGCGTCGTCGAAGTCCACGTTCCAGTCCCGACGCAGCTGCGCGGCCAGCGCGCGTCCGCGCGGGGACAGGTCGGTGTTGCGGGACAGCGGCAGCACCGCCGCCTTCACCGGGGCCAACCGATGGTCCAGCCGCAGCACGGTGCGGGTCTTCGGCACGCCGCGCGCGTCGGCCGCGAAATCCTCGGACAGTGCCGCGATCAAGAACGCCAGCACGCAGCGGGACAACCCGGCGGTGGGCGCGATCACGTAGGGCATCCAGCGCGAGTTGGTCAGCCCGTCGAAGTAGCTGAGGTCCTTTCCGGAGCGGCTGGAGTGGGCGAGTAGGTCCACGTCGGTGCGATTGGCCAAGCCCTCGACCTTGCCCCAGGTGGCGTCGTCGA
>DASXPS010000089.1 GCA_036493475.1 Sporichthyaceae bacterium
GGAACTCGCCCCGCGCACTGCGACGTCGTGCACCCACTGCTGTTCAACCTCCTTCGTTGCCGGTCGTGCGAGAAGGCCCTCTACAAGAACCAATTTCCGACCCGGGTGCGGACGGGGACTCTGGTTTGTCTCGATCCGGCGCAGGTGCCCGTGGTCCGGGAATGGGCGCGCAATCACGGCTTCGATGTGTGCGCGCGAGGTCGGATCCCGCAGGAGATCATCGCGGCTTATCAGGGGAATCCGTCGCCGTCGAACGTGACTAAGAAGTTCCCGTATTACGGGTGCATCAACCGGAACTGCGAACGGAGGGTCACCGTCGGGCTCGCGGCCATCGAGAAGCATGTCGTGGAGGAATTTCTGGAGGTCTGTGGCGGCGCGGCAGCGGTGGCGGAGCACTCGGTAGAGCCGGAACCGAGGCACGAGCTGGACGAGATCGAGGCAGCGATCGACGCGACCGCTCAGGACATGACGAAAGATGACGCCAACTACATGAAGCTCACCGAGCGCATGCATTCCCTGAAGGCTGTGCGGGCCGCGCTGAGGGTCGAGGAGGAAGATGGCCCCGCCAGGCCCAAGGTGACGCGGCGGAGCGACGGAGCGACGATCGCCGAGGCGTGGGCAGCTGAGGAAGACGTCACGACACGCCGCATGATGCTGACCGCGGCCATCGACGCAATTTGGGTCGATCCAGTGGAGCGCCGTGGCGGGCGATATCTCGACCCGAACCGGGTCAAGATTCAGTGGCGCGGGCAACTGGTCGAGGACGAGGCGCGGTGAGCAGCGGCGGCAAACTCGTCCGGATGCTGTCCGCCGAGATCGCGCGGTACGAGCGCGCGTTGCTCGCCGAGCCGGGTCCCACCGAGCGGGCTGACCTCCACATCAATGCCGCGCTGACCCGCGCCCGACTGGCGGGCGCGGTGGCAGCGCTGCAGCTCCTGCAGGGTCCGTGTTCACCCGAGGACGCGATGAGCATCGGATTGCAGGTTGCCGACGCCATCGCCGAACAGGCATCTCCGCATAGTTCGGCGATCGCGTCCGGTGTTGTGTCAGTCAGGAGCGCGGGAACTTGACCCCGGTCTCGGCGTGACAGTCGTAGCCGTTGGGGTGCTTGTAGAGGTATGCCTGATGCCCTTCTTCCGCGTAGTAGAACTCACCCGCGGGCGCGATCTCCGTGGTGATCTCGCCCAGCCCGGCGCGGGTCAGCGCCTCCTGGTACTTGTCCCGCGACTCGATAGCGATCTTGGCCTGCTCGTCGGTGGTGGTGAAGATCGCCGAGCGGTACTGGGTGCCGATGTCGTTGCCCTGCCGGTTGGGCGTGGTCGGGTCGTGAATCTCCCAGAACGTGATCAGCAGGTCCGCGTAGGACAGCTGCTCCGGATCGAACACCACCAGCGCTACCTCGGCGTGCCCGGTGCGCGCGGTGCAGGTCTCCTCGTAGGTCGGGTTCGGCGTGAACCCGCCGGAGTAACCGACCGCGGTGACCCACACCCCCGGCATCTGCCAGAACTTGCGCTCGGCGCCCCAGAAGCAGCCCAGACCGAGGATCGCCACCTGGTAGCCCTCGGGGAACGGCGGGAAGATCGAGCGGCCGTTGACGGCGTGCCGCTCCCGAACGTCGTAGGGCCGTTCCGCGCGGCCGGGCAGCGCCTCTTCCGGGGCCACCATGACCTGCTTCGTACCGCGTCCGAACAGCATCAGCGTCTCCTCCTGAGTCGCGTCCGATTCTGCCCGGTTCAACGCCGCCATGCCGCTGCCTGTTTCCCCGGCCGCAGGATTGTCATCGCTCGGTAAGCCGTAGCGTGGCGACCATGTCCAGCGACGAACACGGCTTCGCCACCCGCGCCATTCACGCCGGTCAGCAGGCCGAGGGCGGTACCGGGGCGGTCGTGCCGCCGATCTTCCAGGTCTCCACCTACAAACAGGACGGGGTCGGCGGCCTGCGCGGCGGTTACGAGTACAGCCGGTCCGCCAACCCCACCCGCACCGCGTTGGAGACCTGCCTGGCCGCCCTGGAGGGCGGCGTGCGGGGGCTGGCGTTCGCCTCCGGGCTGGCCGCGGAGGACACCCTGCTGCGCACCGTGTGCGGGCCTGGTGACCACGTGATCATCCCCGGCGATGCCTACGGCGGCACCTACCGTCTGTTCGCCCGGGTGCATGCCCGCTGGGGCCTGGAGTTCACCCCGGTGCCGCAGCACGATCTGGACGCGGTGCGCGCCGCGGTGCGTCCCACCACCAAGCTGATCTGGTGTGAGACGCCGACCAACCCGTTGCTGGGCATCTCCGACCTCGCCGCACTGGCGGAGATCGCGCACGGTGCGGGCGCGCTGCTCGGCGTGGACAACACGTTCGCCTCCTCCTACCTGCAGCAGCCGCTGGCGTTGGGCGCGGACGTCGTCATGCACTCCACCACCAAGTACCTGGGCGGGCACTCCGATGTGGTCGGTGGGGCGCTGGTGGTCGCCGACCCGGAGCTGGCCGAGCAGCTGACGTATCATCAGAATGCCATGGGCGCGGTGGCCGGCCCGTTCGACGCCTGGCTGGTGCTGCGCGGCATCAAGACCCTCGCGGTGCGCATGGAGCGGCACTGCGCCAACGCGGAGGCGGTCGTCGCGTTCCTGGGGGAGCACCCGCGGGTGCACACCGTGCTCTATCCGGGCCTGCCCGACCATCCCGGCCACGACATCGCCGCCAAGCAAATGCGCGCGTTCGGCGGCATGATCTCCTTCCGCGTCGACGGCGGTGAGGCAGCCGCGGTCGAGGTCTGCAACCGGGCACGGGTGTTCACCCTGGCCGAGTCGCTGGGTGGGGTGGAGTCGTTGATCGAGCACCCGCACCGGATGACGCACGCCTCGGTGGCCGGCTCAGCCCTGGAGGTGCCCGCCGACCTGGTCCGACTCTCCGTGGGCATCGAGGACGCCGCCGACCTGATCGCCGACCTGCGTGGCGCGCTGGGCTGAGTTGCGGTGCACGGTCTCCGGCATGCGTAGCGACATCAGCAGACCGAGCCCGAGCACGGCCGCGGTGGAGCAGAACGCGGCGGAGTAGGAGACATGTTCGGCCAGCGCCCCGGCGATGACCGGCCCGCACACCGCGCCCACATCACTGGACATGCCAAAGGCGGCCACCACGGTGCCGCCCCGGCCGGCGACCACGTCCCCGACCACCGCGGACGGCCCGACGGACAGCGCCGAGGATGTGGCGCCCAGCATGGCCATGGCCAGCAGGAACGCCGGCAGGTTCGGCGCGAAAGCCAGGACCAGCGAGGCCGCGCCGCCCAGCGCGGTGGCGGCAAGCAGTAATGGTCGGCGGCCGATCTGGTCGGCCACCTTGCCGACCGGGTAGAGCATGCAGGCGTCGGTCAGCGACCCGACCAGCAGGCCGATGCCGGTCCAAATGGTGCCGCGGTGCAGCGACTCGACAACGAACAACGGCACCAGCGACGACCGGATGCCGAAGATCGCCCACCCGGTGCCGGTGTTGACCGTCAATGCGGCCTGGTAGGCCTTGTCGCGCAGCGCCACCCGCAGCTTCATCGGCGGCGGCCGGGATAGGTCGTCGGTCGCGGTGTCGACCAGCCGGGAGCGGCCGAGGAATGCCATGGCGATCGACCCGGCCAGGGCGAGCGTGCCCGCGTAGAGGAAGAACGGCAGCCGCAGCGAGATGCCGCCGAGCAGGCCACCGAGCACCGGACCGGTCAGCCCGCCGAACAGGAACCCGCCGTAGTAGATGCTGCTGGCCCGGCCGCGCCGCGACGTCGGCACCGAGTGCAACAGCAGGCTCTGCGCGGAGACGCTGAACATCACCGAGCCGACCCCGCCCACCCCGCGCAGGATCAACATCTGGGCATAGGTCTGCGCAGTGCCGGTGAGCAGGCTGGACACCGCGACGATGCCGATGCCGGTGGCCATCATGCGCCGCTCGCCGAACCGGTTGACCAGCATCCCGCCGGCCGGACCGAAGACCAACCGCATGAACGCGAACGCGGAGAGCACCAGCCCGGCCGCGGTCTGTCCGACGCCGAACTTGCGGGCGAACACCGGGATGATCGGCGCGACGATGCCGAAGCCCAGTGCGACGGCGAAGGCGACCGCGCCCAGCACCCACACCTCGCGAGGCATGTCGCTGGCCGCCGCGCGGCGTCGGATCAGGGCGCGCATGACTCCCCAACCTCTCACGGCGTGTCGGGCATTCCGCGACCCCGGATAGCCCTCGACGCCATGAGCCGACGGTGGGTTCGAGGGCCGTCAGCCGGCGTGGCGGGCGGTGCGGTTGCGGCGGCGCAGGTAGTCGCTGACCACGAAGTCGCCCAGTCGGCCCGGGTCCGGGTAGAACACCTGCCCGCCGTTGCGCCGGGCCACCTCGTCGCAGAACTCGGCCAGGCGCGGGTCCGGGTCCAGGGAGAACACCGAGATCCGAGCGTTGCGCCGGGTCATCGCGTCCACCTGGGCGTAGGTCAGGGTGAGCGTCTCCCGGGACGGCGGCCAGTCGAACCACACCCCGCCGTCGCGGGTGAGGTGCGCGGTCGGCTCGCCGTCGGTGACCACCAGCACGATCCGTTCGGTGCCGGGGTGCCGGTCCAGGAACTTGCCGGACAGCAGCAGCGCGTGCTGCAGGTTGGTGCCCTGCACGTAATCCGGTTCCAGGGTGGCCAACTCGGTCGGGTTGATCTCCACGGCGTGCCGGGAGAACGCGACCAGTTGCACCGCGTCGGCCGGGTACATGCCGGTGACCAGCGCGTGCAGCGCCAGTGCGGTGGTCTTCGCGGACACCCAGGTATCACGCAGCGCCATGGAGTACGAGCAGTCCAGCAACACCGACACCGAGGCCCGGCCACGCCGCTCGGTCTCCGCAACCTCGAAGTCGCTCACGTCCAACGAGATGACGCCGTCCTCGCCGGCACCGCCCCGCCGGATGGCATTCGTCAGCGTGCGAACGACGTCCAGCGGTTGCGCGTCGCCGAACTGCCACGCGCGGCTGGCCCCGGTCAGTTCACCCGCGGCACCCGCGGAGTGGATGTCGTGCCCGCCGGGTCGCGGCGCGGACAGCGACGCGAACACCCGACGTAGCGCGCTCTGCCCGATGCGCCGGATTGCCTTCGGGGTCAGCTCCAGTCGTCCGGCACTGCGGTTGAGCCAACCCTGTTCCTCCAGTTCCTTCTGGATGCGGCGCAACGCGTCCAAATCGTCCAATGCACCCCGGCCCAGCGCGCGGCGCACCGCCTCGTCGTCCACGTCGGTCAGGTCGGCGCCGGGATAGTCCTGCCCCAGCGTCGCGGCCACCTCCTCCAGGTCGGCAAGCTCCTGCAGCGCGGTGGTGGCATCGCCCAACCCCAACGGTTCCGAGCCAGACAGCCGGGACCCGCGGTCCCAATCCAGGTCGGGGCGCAGGGCGCGCAGCGCGTCGGTCAGTCGGCTCATCTCGGCGGCCACGCCGAGGTCGTCGAACACCCCGGCGGCGAGCTCGGCCAGCTCCGCCCGCTGCTCCGGGGTGAGGGAGTCCATCAGCCGCTGCGCGGCTGCCATGCGTCGGGCGAGGGAGTCCACCAGCTCGGCCAGGTTGGCCGGGTTGTCCGGGAAGAAGTCGCCATACTGGGCCATGAACTCGTCGAACTGATCCTGCGTCAGTTCTCCGCGCTCGTCTGCGGCGATCATCTCGTTGAGGTCGGCGAGCATGTCCTTGACCCGGGCCAGGTCCTCCGGGGTGGCCTCACCCAGCGCCTGCTTCATACCGGCGAACCGGCTGTCCAGCACCTCGCGGCGCAGCAGGTCCTGGATCTCCCCGTAGGTCGCCGCCGCGTCCGGGGACTGCCAGTCGTACTCGCGCAGGTCGGCGATCGCGCGCGCGGTCTCCGACGGCACCGCGTCCAGCCGGGCCTCCCGGAACCGGGCGTCGTCGCTGGGGTCGGCGAACAGCGCCGCGCGCTCCTGCCCGATCGCGGTGTCCAGCAGTCGGCGCACCTCCTCCAGGGTGCCGTCCGCCCGACCCCGTTTGCGCAGCTCCTTGGCCCGCCGCAGTGCGTCCCGGCGTAGCTCGTTCAGCCCGCGGCGGCCCTCTGTGCCGCGGTGCAGCAGATCGCGCAGCGCGTCGCCCGGCCGGTCCCCGCGCAGCACCTTGTCGCCCAGGGCGTCCAGCGCGTGCCGCACGTCGTAGGGCGCCGCCAACGGGTCCGGCCCGTCGTCGTAGGCGCCATACCGATACCGACTCATCGCCGACGCCCTCCAAAACTCCCGAGGCGTCCGAACAGCCGTGAGCTAGCGGCCATGGTCGTTCGGACGCCCGACCAGAAAGTGGCCGCGGTCGTCATGCCGCGGAGTACGTGGCGCGTCCGCCGGCGGTCTTCTTGGAGATCTTGCGGCCCAGGTACAGCCCTTCCAATGCGAACTCCGCGGCTGCCGCCGCGTGCCCCGGTGACTCTGCGTCACTCATGCCCAAGCGGCTCATCAATTTGCCCAGGCCCGGTACCGGGCCCAGGGCCGACAGCAGGTCCGCGGCCGGGGTGACGTCGCCGGACGCGATCGGCTCGCCGGTGGCGATCCGCGCGGTGAACCCGCCCAGGTCGGCGCCGCCCAATCGGGCGCGGAACACCTCGTGGGTGGCCTTGCGCAGCAGGTGGGCGAGCACGTCGAGTTCGCGGCCCTCCTCGCCGGCCTCAAACTCCACCTTGCCGCGCAACGTCGGCACGATCGAGGCCAGGTCGGCCACCCGGGCGACCGCGGTCTCCCCGGTGAGCGCGGCCCGTCGCTGTGCCGAGGCAGCGACGGTCTCCGCGGCGGCGATGGTGAACCGCGCGGAGACACCGGATCGGGAGTCCACCGCGGGGGCATTGCGTACCGCCCGGGTGAACCGAACCAGCACCTCCAGCAGGTGCGCGGGCACTAGCGAGTCGTCCGCCTCCAGCAGTGCCCAGTCCGCCTCCTGGCGCACCAGCGCCAACTCGTCGGACAGCTCCAACGGGTAGTGCGTGCGGATCTCCGCGCCGAACCGGTCCTTGAGCGGGGTGATGATCCGCCCGCGGTTGGTGTAGTCCTCCGGGTTCGCGGTGACCACCATGAACAGGTCCAGCGGCAGCCGCAGCGCGTACCCGCGGATCTGCACGTCGCGCTCCTCGAGCACGTTGAGCAGACCCACCTGAATCCGCTCGGCCAGGTCCGGCAGTTCGTTGACCACGAAGATGCCCCGGTTGGCCCGCGGCACCAGGCCGTAGTGCACCGTCTGCGGATCCCCCAGGCTGCGGCCTGCGGCCACCTTGACCGGGTCGATGTCACCGATCAGGTCACCGATCGAGGTGTCCGGGGTGGCCAACTTCTCCGCGTACCGCTCGTCCGCGGCCAACCAGGAGATCGGCAGCTGCTCACCCAGCTCCGCCACCAGCTGCCGGCTGTGCGCGGTGAGCGGAGAGTAGGGGTGCTCACGCAGTTCCGAGCCGGTGATGTACGGGGTCCACGGGTCCAGCAACGAGACCAGGGTGCGGGCCAGTCGGGTCTTGCCCTGCCCGCGCTCGCCGAGCAGCACCAGGTCGTGGCCGGCGAGCAGGGCCCGCTCGAGTTGCGGCAGCACGGTCTCGTCGAATCCGACGATGCCGGGGAAGCGGGGGGCGCCGGTGGCGAGCAGGGCGAGCAGGTTGGCCCGCAGCTCGGCCTTGACCGGGCGGAAAACGTGACCGGACGTGCGCAGTTCGCCCAGGGTGCGCGCGGTCGGGGGAGAGGTGAGAGCAGCGTTCATGAGGACGAACCTACGTCGCGGGACCGGTTCCTGCCCCGCACCGTCCGTGCCAGACTCTGACCCGCCCGACGACCCGGAAGGGGGCACCGGCCCATGGACAACGCGTTCCCACGTACCTGGTGTGAGGCGTTCGGTCGGGTGGCCGCATTGCACCCGGATGCGGTTGCCCTGCGTACCCCCGCCGACGCGACGGTGCTGACCTGGGCGGACTGCCGCCGTCGGGTGGACGCCATCGCCGCGGTGCTGCATGAACTCGGTGTGCGCCGCGGCGACACCGTGGCCATGATGCTGGTCAACCGCCCGGAGTTCCATCTTGTCGACACCGCCGTCCTGCACCTGGGCGCGACCCCCTTCTCGATCTACAACTCCAACTCCCCGGAGCAGATCGAGTACCTGTTCGCGAACGCCGGCAACAAGGTGGTGGTCACCGAGCCGCAATTCGTCGCGCGGCTGCAGGCCGCGGGCGCGTCCTGCGTGGTGAGCGTCGAGGAGTGCCCGGACGCGCTGTCGCTGACCGAGTTGGAGGCCACGGCCGCGCCGATCGACGTGGCCGCGATGGCCGCCGCCGTCCAGCCCGACGACGTGGCCACATTGATCTACACCTCGGGCACCACCGGCCCGCCCAAGGGTGTGGAGTGCACCCACCGGCAGTTGCTCGCCGCCGCCGAGGGGATGGCAGCGTGGTTCCCGGTCGGCCCGGAGGACTCCAACGTCTCGTTCCTGCCCTCGGCGCACATCGCCGACCGCATCGCCAACCATTACCTGCACCTGCGCTACGGCATGTCCATCACCTCGGTGGCCGACCCGCGGGCGGTCGCCGCGGGCCTGGTGGACGCGGCCCCCACCGTCTTCGGTGCCACCCCGGGGATCTGGCAGCGCATCCGCAGCGCGGTGTTGCCCACGCTCGGCGGAACCGCGCCCGCCGACCTGGACCCGGCGATGAAGGCCGCGATCCGGGAGAAGCTCGGCCTGCACCAGCTGCGCTGGGCGGCCTGCGGTGCCGCCCCGGTGCCCCCGGAGGTGCTGGCCTTCTTCAACGACCTCGGGGTTCCGGTCGTCGAGGTCTGGGGCATGTCCGAGATCAGCGGCATCGGCACCACGAACCTCCTGGCAGACAACCGGCCGGGCAGCGTGGGCCGCGTGCTGCCCGGCTCGGAGGCGAAGCTGGCCCCCGACGGCGAGCTGCTGTTCCGCGGCGCCCAGGTGATGCGGGGTTATCGGCACCAACCCGAGGCGACCGCGGCGGCGATCGACGCCGAGGGCTGGTTGCACACCGGGGACGTGGCCACTGTCGATGAGGACGGCTACATCACGATCATCGACCGCAAGAAGGAGATCATCATCAACGCAGCCGGGAAGAACATGTCCCCGGCCAATATCGAGACCATGCTGAAGGCCTCCGCCCCGCTGTTGTCGCAGGTGGTGGCAATCGGGGACGCCCGTGGCTACGTGACCGCGTTGTTCGTGCTCGACCCGGACGCCGCGGCGGCTTGGGCCACCGCGCAGGGTCTGGACGAGCGCACCCCGGATGCGCTGGCCACGAACCCCGCCCTGCTGGACACCCTGGAGGCGGGCGTGCGGGCGGGCAACCGGCGGCTGTCCCGGGTGGAGCAGATCAAGCGATTCCGGGTGCTGCCCGATGTATGGGTTCCGGGTGGGGTGGAACTGACACCTACGATGAAGTTGCGGCGGCGTCCGATCGCGGAACGCTACGCCGCCGAGATCGAGGAGCTCTACGACCCCGAACCCCCGGCGACGGTGCGATCGCTCGCGGCCGAGATTCCGTAGCCAACTCGGCTACACGTCCTACAGCGGAGGCCGCCATGCGGTTCGGCAGCGCAGTGGCCCGGGTCGCCCCCGGTCGTGCGGAGCAGTCCGACCCGCCCGAACTTGCCGAAGCCGTGCTCGGGGTCCCGGCGACGGTGTTGCAGTCGGGTGATCTGGCCGCCGCGGCGACGGCGGCCGCGGGCGCTGCGCTGGCCGCACTGGACGGCGCGGTGCCCGACCTGGCCTGCGTGTTCATCAGCGGCTACGACCCGGTGGAGATCGCCGCGGCGGGGACCGCGGCGGCCAACATCCTCGGCGCCGAGGCGATGATCGGCTGCAGCGCGCCCGGCGTGATCGGGCTCGAGGTGGGGCTGGAACTGCAACCCGCGGTTTCGGTATGGGCGGCGGTGCTGCCCGGCGCGGAGCTGCGCACGTTCCACCTGTCCGTGCTGCGTGGCGACGAGAGCCTCACCGTGCTCGGCCTGCCGGACGCGGCCGCCGAACACAGCGTCGCGGTGCTGCTGGCCGACCCGCGGACGTTCCCGATCGACGGGTTCGTGGAGCTGTCCAACGAGGTGTTGCCAGGATTGCCGTTGGTCGGGGGGTTGGCCACCGGCGCGTTGCGCGGCGGCTCCACCTGGTTGTGCCGGGACGGGCAGTCCTTCGACGGCGGCGCGGTGGGGGTGCTCATCGGCGGGGACATCGCGGTGGCCACCGTGGTCAGCCAGGGCTGCCGACCCATCGGCCCGACGATGATCGTGACCAAATCCGAGGGCAACGAACTGCTCGAACTGGCGGGCAAACCGGCCACCGAGAAGCTGCAGGACATCATCACCGAGCTGGATCCGGAAGAACGTCAGCTGGCGCTGACGGGGCTTCAAATCGGTATCGCGATGGACGAGTACGCGGAGACCCACGAACGCGGCGATTTCCTGATCCGCGGCGTGGCCGGGCTGTACCCGGACCACGGCTCGGTGGTGGTGGGCGATGTGGTCGACATCGGCCGCACGGTGCGATTCCAGGTCCGCGATGCGGCCGCCGCGCACGACGAACTGGGCGCGGTACTCACCAAGTTTAGGGATGTCGCCGGTGCCCCCGGTGGGGCGTTGCTGTTCTCCTGTAACGGCCGCGGGGCGTCCATGTTTGCCTCCGCCGACCACGACCCGCTGATGGTCGCCGAGGGCCTCGGGGTGGGTGCGGTGGCCGGGTTCTTCGCCGGTGGCGAGATCGGCCCGGTCGGCGGGCGCAACCACCTGCACGGGTTCACCGCCTCCATCCTCACCTTCGGCGGCGAGGAGCCGAGTGCCTGACCGGGCACCGGTGCTGGCCGTCGACATCGGCGGCACGAAATTCGCCGCGGGCGTGGTGGACGTCTCGGGTTGCGTGCTGGCCTCGGCGCGGGTGCCCACGCCGCGGTCACCGGACGCCGAGGTGTTGTTCGCCGCGCTGCGCACCCTGATCGAGCAGGTGCGCGCCGACGCGATCGCGGCCGGGGCGCCCGCCCCCCGGGGCATCGGCGTCGGCACCGGCGGGCCGATGCGCTGGCCCGAAGGCGTGATCTCACCACTGAACATTCCTGCCTGGCGGGACTTTCCGTTGCGGGCCCGACTGCGCGAACTCGCCGGCGAGGCGCCGGTGCGGGTGCACAACGACGCCATCGCCCTGGCGGTGGGCGAGTGGCGGTGGGGTGCCGGGCGCGGCCACGACAACGTGCTCGGCATGGTGGCCTCCACCGGCGTCGGTGGCGGGCTGGTGCTGGGCGGCCGGGTGGTGGACGGCGCCTCGGGCAACGCCGGGCACGTCGGGCACATCGTGGTCGATCCCGCCGGTCCGGAATGCGCGTGCGGCGGATTCGGCTGTCTGGAGGCGATTGCCAGCGGCCCGCGCACCACCGAGCGGGCCCGGGCAGCCGGTTGGATCGGCCCGGATGCGGTGGCGTTGACCGCGGATGCCCGCGCCGGGCACCCGGTGGCCGCTGCCGCGCTGGCCCGCGCCGGGGAGGCGTTGGGCATCGGCATCGCCTCGGCGGTCGCGCTGTGCGACGTCTCGATCGTGGTGTTGGCGGGCGGATTGGCGCAGGCGGGGGAGTTGCTGTTCGATCCGCTGCGGGTGGCTTATGCCCGACATGCGCGGCTCACCTTTGCCCGCGACGTGCCCGTGGTGCCCGCCGCGTTGGGCTCCGACGCCGGCCTGATCGGGGCAGCGACGTTGCTGTCGGGCGGGGAGACCTGTTGGTCCGCTGAGGACTGACGGCCTCTCAGCCGGCCCGAAGCGTACGCCAACCGAACGCTCAATCCGGCCACCAACGCTGGGCCCATGTCGCTCACACCCACCGTGCCGGGATCGCTCGACCCGGACACCATCCCGATCCCTCGTGGCACGCTGCGCACCGCCCCGGTGGTCGACGTCGTGATCCCCGTGTACAACGAGGAGAACGACCTCGACCCCTGCGTGCGCCGGCTGCACCACCTGCTGTCAACGGCGCTGCCGTTCACCTTCCGCATCACGATTGCGGACAACGCCAGCGTCGATGCCACCGCGCAGGTGGCCCGGTCGCTGGCCGCTGAACTGCCCGGGGTGCGCAGTGTGCACCTGCCGGAGAAGGGCCGCGGTCGCGCCCTGCGCACGGTGTGGAGCGCGTCCGACGCCGCCGTGCTGGTCTACATGGACGTGGACCTGTCCACCGACCTGGCCGCGCTGCTCCCGCTGGTCGCCCCGCTCATCTCCGGCCACTCGGATCTGGCCATCGGTACCCGGCTGCACCGGGGTGCGCGGGTGGTCCGCGGGGCGAAGCGCGAGGTCATCTCCCGCTGCTACAACCAGATCCTGCGGCGCACCCTGGCTGCCCGGTTCTCCGACGCCCAGTGCGGCTTCAAGGCCATCCGAGCCGACGTCGCCCGCCGGTTGCTGCCGCTGGTGCAGGACGCCGGCTGGTTTTTCGACACCGAACTGTTGGTGCTCGCCGAACGCGCCGGACTGCGCATCCATGAGGTACCCGTCGACTGGGTCGACGACCCGGACAGCCGGGTGGACATCCTCGCCACCGCCAAGGCCGACCTGCGTGGCATCGCCCGACTCAGCCGGGCGTTCGCCACCGGCGCACTGCCCATCGCGGAGTTGTCCGCGCAGTTGGGCCGCGCTCCGTTGGAGCCGCGTACCCCGGGGGTGCCCGCCGGGCTGACCCGCCAGATCGTCCGCTTCGCCGCCGTCGGCGCGACCAGCACCATCGCCTACCTGGTGCTGTTTCTGCTGCTGCACCCGGCCCTGGGCGGACAGTTCGCGAACGTCGCCGCGCTGCTGCTGACGGCGATCGGCAACACCGCGGCCAACCGCCGGCTCACCTTCGGCATCCGCGGCCGGGTCGATTCGACCCGCCATCAGCTGCAGGGGCTGGGCGTGTTCGGCATCGCGCTGGTGTTGACCAGCGGATCGCTCGGGCTGTTGCACGCCACGGCCGGCTCGGTCGGCCGCGGCACGGAACTCGCGGTGTTGGTTGCGGCGAACCTGGTCGCCACCGCCGTGCGCTTCGTGCTGCTGCGTGCCTGGGTGTTCAGTCGCTCGACCGCCACTCGTACCGACGTTGTCCTCGGGGGGATCTCATGACGCTGGATGTGCGGGCCGTTCTCGGCCAACCTGACTCGGCGCCCGCGCCGGTGGGCGTGCGTGAGGGGCGCGCCGCGCGCCTGTGGCGAGGTCGTCCGGAGGACCCACGCTGGGTCCGCCCCGGCTTGCTCGGCCTGCTGATCGCCACCGCGCTGCTCTACCTGTGGGGGTTGTCCGCCTCCGGGTGGGCGAACTCCTTCTACGCCGCGGCCACCCAGGCGGGGTCGGTGAGTTGGAAGGCGTTCTTCTTCGGCTCCTCGGATGCCGGGAACTCCATCACGGTGGACAAGCCGCCGGCCTCACTGTGGGTGATGGCCCTGTCCGCGCGGATGTTCGGGCTCAGCTCGTGGAGTTTGTTGGCACCCGAGGCGCTGCTCGGCGTGGGCACCGTCGGACTGCTCTACCTGTCGGTGCGCCGCCGGTTCGATGCCGCGGCCGGCCTGCTGGCCGGCGCGGTGCTTGCGCTGACCCCGATCGCGGTGCTCATGTTCCGCTTCGACAACCCCGACGCCTTGCTGGTGCTGCTGCTGGTCGCGGCCGTGTATGCGATGCAGCGGGCGCTGGAGCGTGGCTCCACCGGGTGGATGGTGGCGGTCGGCACGCTGATCGGCTTCGCGTTCCTCACCAAGATGCTGCAGGCGCTGCTGATCGTGCCGGGCCTGGCGCTGGTGTGGCTGATCGCGGCCCCAACGCCGTTGGGTCGACGCATCAAGCAGTTGCTGCTGGGCGGGCTCGCGCTGCTGGTCTCGGCCGGCTGGTGGGTGGCCATCGTGGAGTTGCTCCCGGCCTCGGCCCGCCCGTACATCGGCGGTTCGCAGCACAACTCCGTGCTGGAACTGGTGCTCGGTTACAACGGCCTGGGCCGACTGTCCGGCAACGAGACCGGCAGCGTCGGCGGCGGGGGTGGCCGCGGACCCGGCGGCGGTGGGATGTGGGGCGAGACGGGTTGGCTGCGCATGTTCAACGCGGACAACGGCGGCCAGATCTCCTGGCTGATCCCGGCCGCGCTGCTGTTCGGCGGCTACCTGCTGTGGGCGGCCCGCAAGGCGCCGCGCACCGACCCCGCGCGTGCGGATGTGCTGCTGTGGGGCTCCTGGTTGCTGGTCACCATGGCCACCTTCAGCTTCATGGCGGGCATCTACCACGCCTACTACACCGTGGCCCTGGCCCCGGCGGTCGCGGCGTTGATCGGCATGGGCGCGGCCACCGCCTGGCGGCGCCGGCGCGACCCGGTCGCCGCGGCGAGCATGGCGGTCGCCCTGGTGATCACCTCCTGGTGGTCATCGCACCTGCTGCACCGCGGCCCGCAGTTCCACTCCTGGATGGCGCCCACCGTGTTGGTGGGTGGCCTGCTGGCGGCGATTGCGCTGCTGGGTAACGCCTTCCTGCCGCGGCGGATGGCCACGGTGGTGGCGTTGACCGCGGTGGTGTTGGGTCTGGCCGGTCCGACCGCCTACGCCCTGGACACCGCGAGCACCGCGCACACCGGGTCCATCCCGAGCGCCGGACCGCGGGTCAGTGGCGCCATGGGCGGGCCGGGCGGTGGCCCCGGTGGCGGCTTCGGTCGCCAGTTCCGCGGCAACTCCGCCCAGAACGGGTTCCGCGGCTTCGGCGGGTTCGGTGGCGGCGGCCAGTTCGGTGGCGGACCCGGCGGCGGCGCGGCCGGCGGCCTGCTCGACGCCGCGCAGCCCGGCGCCGCACTCACCGCGCTGCTGAAGAACGGCGCCACCGGCTACACCTGGGTGGCCGCGGCGGTGGGCTCGAACACCGCAGCCGGCTACCAGTTGGCCTCCGGCGCCGCGGTGATGCCGGTCGGCGGCTTCAACGGCAGCGACCCGTCCCCGGCGCTGGCGCAGTTCCAAGCAGACGTGGCGGCGGGCAAGATCCACTACTTCATCGGTGGTGGCGGCTTCGGTGCGCAGATGGGCGGCAGTCAGGCCGCGTCGGAGATCGCCACCTGGGTGTCGTCGACCTACACCGCCCAGACCGTGGACGGCGTGACGATCTACGACCTGACCGCGTCCTCGTCAAGCGGTGACGCTTCGTCAGCAACCGCCGGCTGAGGCCGGGGCGGTGGTTGCGGGATGAGGGCGGCAGCCACCACCGCAACCACCGCCACCGGCAGGGCGAAAGTGAAAACCCGGGTCGCGGCATCGGCGAAGGCCTCGGTGAACGCCGCCCGGGTGGCCGGCGGCAACGTCGCGATGTGGTCGGGCAGCAGCCGCAGCTGGGTCGGATCCAACTGGGTCCGGCCCGCTCGCTCGCCCAGCACATGGCTCAGCACCGCGACGCCGACCGCGGAACCGACCGTGCCGCCGAGGTTGCGGAAGAACGACACCGACGCGGTGGCCACCCCGAGATCGCCGGGCGGCACCGACGCCTGCGCGACCGCCACCAGGATCGGGGAAACCAGGCCCAGGCCGAAACCGAGCACCACCAGCACGAGCATCGTCAACCCGGCCGAGGTGCCCGCGTCGATCCGGCTCAACCCGCCGATGCCGACCGCGATCAGCACGGTGCCCATCAGGGGCGGGGTGCGATGCCGGCCGGTACGGCTGACCATCCGACCAACGCCGACCGAGGCGACCAGCAGGCCCGCGGTCAACGCGCAGAGCATCTCGCCGGCCACCGTCGCGCTGCGGTCCTGCACCAGCTGGAGGAACAGCGGCACGAACAGGATCGCGGCGAACAGGCTCACCCCGCCGCAGAAGGCCACCACGCAGGCCGCGGCGAAGCCGCGGGAGGCGAACAGTCGCAGCGGCAGTACCGGCGCGGTCGAGGTGCGCTGCACGAGAACGAAGCTGACCGCGAGCAACGCGGCCACCACGACCAACGCCCGGGTGCCGGTGCTGCCGTACCCGGTCTCCTGCCCGCGGCTGGTCCAGCACAGGAAGAAACCGACCGCCGCGGCCAAC
This sequence comes from Sporichthyaceae bacterium, assembly GCA_036493475.1. NCBI lineage: Bacteria > Bacillati > Actinomycetota > Actinomycetes > Sporichthyales > Sporichthyaceae > Sporichthyaceae bacterium. Next base: position 16,008 of record DASXPS010000089.1, read on the forward strand.
AGCAGCCCGGAGAACGGGTCCAGGTGCGCCCCGGCGCGCCGGGTCGAGGCCGGCAGGGTGCGCGCCACAAGGCCCAGCACGATCAGCCCCAACGGCAGGTTCACCACGAACAGCCAGCGCCAACTGGCGTGGTCCACCACCAGGCCGCCGATCAACGGCCCGAGCACCCCGGCCAGGCCGAACACCGCGCCGAACAGGCCCTGGTAGGCCGGACGTTTCCGCGCGGGTACCAGGTCGGCGATCACCGCCAGCGCGATGGACAGCAGGCCGCCGCCGCCCAACCCCTGCACCGCGCGGGCCGCGGCCAGGGCGCCCATGCTGTTGGCCACCGCGCACAGCGCGGAGCCCGCCAGGAAGGTGCCCACCGCGCCCAGAAACATCGGCTTGCGGCCGTAGACGTCCGAGGCCCGGCCGTAGAGCAGGGTCGCTGCGGTGGCCGTCATCAGGTAGGCGGTGATCACCCAGTGGGTGTCCTCGACGTGGCCGAGATCACCGGAGATGGTGGGCAGCGCGACGGCCACGATGGTGCCGTCCAACGCCGCGAGCAGCACGCCGAGCATGAGGCCGAGCAACGCCCGGTGAAATTGTTGGCTGGTCAGCTCGGTCCTTCGTCCCTCGCTGAGCAACGCCGAAGTCGGCTCGGCGTCACGGGCATTCACCCAACCAGGGTAGAGGGACGGCGCGGGTGCTCTTCCACGGGCAGCCCGGCTGACAGACTGCGCCGGTGGCCGATCTTCCGGTGACCCTCGCGCACGTGCAGGCCGCCCGTGAGTTGCTCACCGACGTCATCCGGGTCACGCCCATGCAGGGCACCCGGGTGCTCTCCGCCCGCTGCGGCGGCGAGGTGCTGCTCAAGTGCGAGAACCTGCAGCGGGCCGGGTCGTTCAAGATCCGTGGCGCCTATGTGCGCATCGCCCGGCTTTCCGACGCCGAACGAGCTCGAGGTGTGGTGGCGGCCAGCGCCGGTAACCATGCGCAGGGCGTCGCATTGGCCGCCTCGTTGCTCGGTGCGGACTCCACGGTGTTCATGCCGAACGGCGCCCCGCTGCCCAAGGTCGCCGCGACCGAGGCCTACGGCGCGAAAGTGCGTTTCGCCGGGCACGACGTGGCCGCGGCCATCGATGCCGCCGAGGAGTTCGCCGAGCAGATGGGTGCGGTGCTCATCCACCCCTTCGACCACCCCGACGTGGTCGCCGGGCAGGGCACCGTCGGGCTGGAGATCCTCGAACAATGTCCCGGCGTGCGCACCATCGTGGTGCCCACCGGCGGCGGCGGGTTGCTGGCCGGCGTGGCCGTGGCCGCGCGCGCGCTGCGCCCGGAGGTCACCGTGGTCGGTGTGCAGGCGGCCGGTGCCGCGGCCTACCCGCCGTCGGTGGCCGCTGGGCATCCGGTCTCGCTGCCCGGCACCGCGACCATGGCCGACGGAATCGCGGTGTCCACCCCCGGCGACGTGCCGTTCGAGGTCATCGCGGAGTTGGCGCCGGAGGTGCGCACGGTCTCCGAGGAACAGCTGTCCCGGGCTCTGCTGCTGTGCTTGGAGCGGGCCAAGATGGTGGTCGAGCCGGCCGGCGCCGCAGGCGTCGCGGCCCTGCTGGACGACCCGCAGGCATTCGCACCGCCGGTGGTCGCGGTGTTGTCCGGCGGCAACGTGGACCCCGTGCTCATGCTGCGCGTGCTGCGCCACGGCCTGTCCGCGGCCGGTCGCTACGTGGCGTTCCGGCTGCGGGTGGCCGACCGGCCCGGCGCACTGGCCGCCATGCTCGGCGAACTGGCCGCGGGCGACGCCAACGTGCTCGAGGTGGAGCATCTGCGCACCAACCCCCGGCTGCATGTGGACGAGGCCGAGGTCTACGTGCAGATCGAGACCCGTGGCGGCAGCCACACCGATGCGGTGTTGGCCCGGATGCGGGCCGCGGGCTACACGCTCACCTTCGGCTGAGCGGCCCCGGCAGGGCCCCGCCGGCGCACAGGCGATGCGGACGAGGCGCTGAGCAGGGATTATGCACACCGTGGGCGATGCGATCCTGGTTGAGGGGTTGGTGAAGCGCTTTGGCGAGGCCGCGGCGCTGGACGGCCTCGACCTGCGCGTCGGTGAGGGCACCGTGCTGGGACTGCTCGGGCCCAACGGGGCGGGCAAGACCACGACGGTGCGCATCCTCACCACGCTGCTGCGCCCGGACGCCGGCCGGGCCGTGGTGGCCGGGCTGGACGTCACCCGTCATCCGGCCGACGTGCGTCGGCGCATCGGCATGGCCGGGCAGTTCGCCGCGCTGGACGTCACGCTGTCCGGCCGGGAGAACCTGGTGATGTTCGGTCGGCTGCACCGCCTCGGGCGCCGGCAGGCCAACCGCTCCGCCGACCGGCTGCTGGCCGCCTTCGGGCTGACCGACGTGGCGGGCCGGGCGGTGCGCACCTTGTCCGGCGGCATGGCCCGTCGCCTGGATTTGGCCGCCGCGCTGGTGGCCACTCCCAAGGTGTTGTTCCTGGACGAGCCGAGCACCGGTCTGGACCCGCCGTCCCGGCTCGAGCTGTGGGACCTGTTGGCCGGTCTGGTCGCCTCGGGGATGACGTTGCTGCTCACCACGCAGTACCTGGAGGAGGCCGACCGACTGGCCGATCACGTCGCGGTGGTCGACCACGGCCGGGTGATCACCTCGGGCACCCCGGACGAGCTGAAGCGTCGCATCGGCGGGGAACGGGTCGACGTGCACCTGGCCGACCCCGCCGATATGGACCGCGCGGTTGCCGCGCTGCGTCCGATCGCCCACGGGGAGCCGGTCGTGGACGCCGCGGCCGCGGTGATCGGCGTGCCCGCCGCAGCCGGGGCGTCGACGGTCATCGCCGAGGTGGTCCGGGCCCTGGACCGCCACCGGATCGCGATGTCCGACATCAGCACGCACCGTCCCACGCTGGACGACGTGTTCCTCGCCGTCACCGGACACACCACGTGACCGCCACCGCAGCCGACGACAGCCAGGGGGCCGGACGGGCGGCGGCCCGCCGCCGGCCCGCCGGGGACGCGCGCGGTTCCCGCTTGTCCCGACTGGCCTGGGCGCTGTCCGACGCCGCGGTGATGACCCGGCGCAATCTGATCCACACCGTGCGAGTGCGGGAGCTGTGGCCGTTCATCATTATCCAGCCGGTGCTGTTCGTGTTGCTGTTCGCGGAGGTTTTCGGCGGCGCCATTGAATTGCCCGGTGGGGGCAACTACCGCCAATTCCTGATGGCCGGCGTTTTCGCCCAGGCCGTTGCGTTCACCACCTACCCGACCGCGGTGGGCGTGGCCTGGGACATGCAACTGGGCCTGATGGATCGCTTCCGCACCATGCCCATGCACCCGTCGGCGATGTTCATCGGACGCACGTTCGGCGACCTGGGCCGCATGGCGATCTCCGTCACGCTGATGGCGTTGTGCGGGCTGGGCGTCGGCTGGCGGATCAACGACGGGTTCGCCCGGGCCGCCGGCGGCTTCGCGCTGCTCGCGCTGTTCGGTTTCTCGATGAGCTGGGTCGGCGCGTATTTCGGCCTGGTGGCGAAGAGTGTGCAGGCGGCACAGAGCCAGCCGATGCTGTGGTTGTTCCCGGTCACGTTCGTGTCCAATGCCTTCGTGCCGACCCAGCACATGCCCGGGGTGCTGGAAAACGTGGCCAACTGGAACCCGGTGTCCTCGGTGGCCGCGGCGATCCGGATGTTGTTCGGCAACCCGCACCCGTTCGCCGACCCGCACTCGTTCCCGGCGCAGCACGCTGTATTGCTCACGGTGTTGTGGTCGGTGGGGATGACGGTGGCCGCCGCGGTGCTCTGCACCCGACGTATGCGAGCCGTTGCCCGTTGATCGGCCGCGGTTAACCGAAATCCATGACATATGTAATGGGATTCGGGCATGTCCGGACTTCTTTAGAAATTGCGGATATTCACGGAATGTCCCACCTGTCGATGATGGGGCACGTCCGGCCGCCCGCGCCGGACCTGTGGAGGTTTCCGTGTACAAGATCATTAAGGCT